>CAYXGO010000031.1:0-1584 GCA_964464575.1 uncultured Pseudomonas sp.
AGCAGTTAATCGAGCCGATTTTGATCAGGTGATGGTACCTAACTACAGTCCATCTAAAGTCATTCCGGTGCGCGGCGTTGGCTCACGCTTGTGGGATCAAGAAGGTCGTGAATTCATCGATTTCGCCGGTGGTATTGCGGTGAACTGCTTGGGCCACTGTCACCCAGCTTTAGTCAATGCACTGACTGAACAAGGTAACAAACTGTGGCATTTAAGTAACGTATACACCAACGAGCCAGCTATTCGTTTGGCAAAAAAATTAGTTGATGCCACTTTTGCCGACAAAGTCTATTTCGCCAACTCAGGCGCTGAAGCAAACGAAGCGGCGTTAAAGCTGGCGCGGCGTTGGGCGCTGGATAAATTCGGTGCGCATAAAGACCAGATTATCTCCTTTACCAAGAGTTTCCATGGCCGTACCTTCTTCACCGTAACGGTCGGTGGCCAGCCGGCTTATTCGGATGGTTTTGGGCCGAAACCAGGCGCTATTGAGCACGTTGCTTACAATGATTTAAGCGCCCTAGCTGCGGTGATGTCTGATAAGACCTGTGCGGTGATGATTGAGCCATTACAAGGTGAGGGTGGAGTTATTAGCCCAGATGTTGAATTTATTAAAGGCGTTCGCGCTTTGTGTGATCAACACAATGCACTGCTGGTTTTTGACGAAGTACAAACCGGCTTCGGTCGTACCGGTACCTTGTATGCCTACGAACAGCTCGGTGTCACGCCTGATATTTTAGCCTCCGCCAAGTCATTGGGCGGTGGTTTCCCTATCGGCGCTATGTTGACCACAGCGGCTATTGCTGAACATTTGAAAGTTGGAACCCATGGTAGCACGTACGGCGGCAATCCATTGGCTTGCGCGGTCGCCGAGGCAGTCTTCGACGTAGTTAATACCCCGGCCGTTCTTGATGGCGTGAAGCAGCGTGAACAGCTGTTCAAACAGCAGCTCGCCGATATCAATGCTAAGTACGGGGTGTTTAAGGATATTCGTGGCCAAGGTATGTTGTTAGGTGCGGAGTTAAGTGATGCATATACCGGTCGGGCACGGGATTTTCTCAATGCCGCCACCGATGCTGGCGTATTTGTGTTGATGGCAGGGCCAAACGTGATTCGTTTTACCCCGTCACTGGTGATTCCAGAGCAAGATATTGCCGAGGGAATGCAGCGATTTGCCAAAGCGGTAGCCAGCTTAGTGGGCTAAGCCACTAAGGAGACCTGTATGTTAGTGGTTCGTCCTATTACGCCGCATGATTATGCGGCGTTGTACACCTGCGCAGTAGAATCTGGCCATGGCTTCACCTCGTTACCGGTCGATGAAAGCCTGTTGCGTCGCCGTATTGCCCGCGCGCAAGAAGCTTTTGCCCGTACTCATGTCAGTGAACCGGGCGAAGAAGGCTACTTATTCGTCATGGAAGATAGCAGCACCGGCGAAGTAGTCGGCTGCAGCGCTATTGAGGCTTCAGTTGGTTTAAGCGAGTCGTTTTATCACTATCGCTTGGGCAAGGAAGTCCACGCATCGCGCGAACTCTCAGTGTATAACGAAGTAGAAACCCTGACGCTGTGCAACGACTACACCGGGGTCAG
>CAYXGO010000031.1:1594-11855 GCA_964464575.1 uncultured Pseudomonas sp.
CGAACTCTGCACCTTGTTCTTACGGGAGCCGTTCCGCAAAAACATGAACGGTCGCGTGCTTTCGCGTTTTCGTATGCTATTTATGGCTGAATTCAAATCGCGTTTCAGCACCACAGTGATTGCTGAAATGCGCGGTGTATCTGATGACAATGGCTGTTCGCCGTTTTGGAATTGGTTGCAACAGCACTTTTTCTCCATCGACTTTACCCAAGCGGATTATCTCACCGGCATTGGCGAAAAAACTTTTATTGCCGAATTGATGCCACGCCATCCCATTTATGTGAAATTGCTAAGCGCTGAAGCACAAGCGGTGATTGGTAAAGTGCATAACAATACCCGTCCGGCACTGGCCATGCTAGAGAGCGAGGGCTTCCGTTGCCGTGGTTACGTTGATATTTTTGACGCGGGCCCTACCGTTGAAGCCGATTTAGTGAACCTTCGCAGTGTCCGTGAGAGCGTCAAATTACCGATCAAAATTGGCAGCGTATCGAGCACCGCGCGCTACATTATCTGTAACACTCGGCTGGCCGATTTTCGTGCTGGCCAAGCGCGCATTGATCGTCATGCTGATCATGTGGTGATTGATGCCACAGTAGCCAACGCGTTGCGCGTCACCGAGGGTGAAGCAGTGCGCTTGGTCGAATTAACAGGAGCATAATAATGACTGCAGCAAATTTATTGATTGATGGTGTATGGGTTGCTGGCGAGGGTGAAGCCTTTGAATCCATTAACCCAGCTCGTAACGAGGTAGTATGGCAGGGTCATGCCGCTACCGAAAGCCAAGTCGATAAGGCGGTTATGGCTGCACGACAGGCATTTCCTGAGTGGGCTGATCACAGCGTTGACGAGCGCCTCGAGATCATTAAGCGCTTTGCCGCGCTATTAGAACAGCACAAAACTGAGTTTGCGCAAATTATTGCTGAAGAAACCGGCAAGCCGCTATGGGAAACTGCCACTGAAGTTGGCTCGATGATTGCCAAAGTGGCGATTTCAGAACGTGCGTATCACGAGCGCACTGGGGTGGTTGAAAACCCTATGCCGGGCGCGCAGGCCTTTATCCGCCACAAGCCACATGGTGTGGTTGCGGTGTATGGACCATACAATTTCCCGGGTCATCTGCCCAATGGTCATATCGTACCAGCCTTGATTGCCGGTAATACCGTTGTCTTTAAGCCCAGTGAACTGACCCCAAAAGTAGCCGAATTCACAGTGCAAATGTGGCAGCAGGCCGGGCTCCCAGCGGGGGTGTTAAACCTCGTGCAAGGTTTGGTCGAAACCGGCAAAGCGTTGAGCGCTCACCCGCAAATTGATGGACTATTTTTTACTGGTTCGTCTAACACGGGTCATGTCTTACACAAGCAATTCGCTGGCCGCCCGGATAAAATATTAGCCTTAGAAATGGGCGGCAATAATCCGTTAATTGTCCGTAACGTGAGCAATATTGATGCCGCAGTTTACGATATCGTGCAGTCAGCCTTTATTACCAGTGGCCAACGTTGTACCTGTGCGCGGCGGTTGTTTTTAGAAGATAATGCCCAAGGCGATGCCATTTTAGCCCGCCTACTCGAAGTTACCGCACAATTGCAGGTGGGTGATTATGCGGCTGAGCCACAGCCCTTTATGGGCGCGATGATTTCTGCCAAAGCCGCCACCAACATGGTGCGCGCTCAGAATGACTTGATTGATGCGGGCGCTAAGCCATTACTTCGAATGAAGCAGCAGGACCACAACTTAGGCTTTGTCACGCCGGGTATTATTGATGTCACCGCGGTTGAAAAAATGCCGGATATTGAGCATTTTGGGCCATTACTCAAAGTCTATCGTTACACTGATTTTGATGCCGCCATTGCCGAAGCGAATAACACATCATTTGGTTTGTCGGCGGGTATTTTGTGTGACGATGAAGCCAGCTACCGTTATTTCTTCCGTCGCATTCGCGCCGGTATCGTCAACTGGAATAAGCCCATCACCGGTGCCAGTAGCGCGGCTCCGTTTGGCGGTGTTGGTAGCAGTGGTAATCATCGTGCCAGCGCCTTCTATGCGGCCGATTATTGCGCCTACCCAGTCGCCTCAGTCGAAGCCAACGCGATGGCGCTACCAGAAAAACTAGCACCAGGAGTGACTCTATGAGCAAACCGAATATGTCCGCGATAGTGCAGTGGCGCGATGCTAACGTGTTTACCGCGACCTCTGGCTCAGGCCATCAAGTCACTATGGATGGTGATAAAGGCGAAGCTGCCAGCCCGATGGAGCTGGTATTGATGGCGGCCGGTGGCTGTTCGTCGGTGGATGTGGTCAGCATTCTTGGTAAAGCGCGCCAACAGGTCACCGCCTGCCGCTGTGAAGTGAAGGGCGAGCGAGCCGATGCAACGCCGGCGGTATTTACCGACATTCACCTGCACTTTGTGGTCACTGGTCATGGTGTTGCGGCGCAGCATGTTGAACGTGCTGTGGCGTTATCAGCCGACAAGTACTGCTCGGTTGCCAAGATGCTCGAGGCATCGGTGCGTATCACCCATAGCTTTGCCATTGAAGAGGCTTAAGCGCGCCGATGAATTATCGCCATAGCTACCATGCTGGGAATTTTGCTGATGTGGTCAAACATGCACTGCAGTGCATGTGTTTGGCCTATTTGCGGCAAAAAGATAAGCCATTTTGGGTGCTCGATACCCATGCTGGTATTGGTATGTATGACTTGCTCGGTGAACAGGCTAGCAAAACCGGCGAGTGGCAACAGGGCATCGCTAAGCTATTAGCGGTCGAGAATATCCCAGTGCCGTTGCAGCAATACGTAAATGCCGTGCGCAGCTTAAATAGCGCAGACGAATTACGTTGGTATCCAGGTTCGCCGTGGTTGACGGCGCAACAGTTGCGCAGCCACGACGCTTTGACCTTGTGCGAACTCCACCCCATTGATAGCCAGCTGTTGCGCGATAATGTCAGCCAGTTTCATTCCGTCGGTAGCGTCAAAGTACTGCCGCAAACCAACGGCTATGGTGCTATTAAGGCGCTATTACCACCGCCGATAAAGCGCGGTATGGTGCTGATTGATCCGCCCTTTGAGCAACGCGATGAATTCGATACGGTGGTACAAGCGCTGGCCGACGGTATGCGGCGCTGGGCCAATGGCACCTATGTGGTGTGGTATCCGATCAAAGACCCACTCAGCGTCGGTGAGTTCCATCAGCAGGTGGCAGCTATTCAGAGTGTGGAGAAGTTGTTTGCCGCTGACGTATTAGTCCGCAGCGCGCTGGACCGCACTAAGCTTAATGGCTGTGGCATGCTGTTTGTGAATCCGCCCTATGGGGTAACCAGCCAAGCGGCAGAGGTATTGGCATTTTTAACCCCATTGCTCGGGCAAGATCGCGGCGCACAGTGGCAAGCGCAGTGGCTTAAAGGCGAGTAAGCATTAGCGGCTGAGCCAGTCGACTTGGCCACCGTGACGTTTTTTATGCAAGATCTCTTCAATCAGTGGGGTCAGAATTAACTCCATGGCAAAGACCATTTTGCCCCCTGGCACCACTAATGTATTCATCCGCGACATAAAGGCGCCATCAATCATCTGTAAGTAATACGGAAAGTCGACATTGCGCATATTACGGAAGCGAATCACCACAAAACTTTCATCTAATGACGGAATATCTTTAGCACTAAATGGGTTCGAGGTATCCACCGTCGGTACCCGCTGAAAGTTTATATGGGTGCGGGAAAACTGCGGCACGATATGGTGAATGTAATCTTCCATACTGCGCACAATACTTTGCGTGACCGCCTCACGTGAATGACCGCGTTCCGAGGTATCGCGCAATAGCTTTTGAATCCATTCTAAGTTCACAATAGGCACCATGCCAATCAGCAGATCAACGTGCTGGGCGACATCATAGTCGCTGCCCGTTACCCCGCCATGCAACCCTTCATAAAACAGCAAATCGGTATCGCTGGGTAAGGATTCCCACGGGGTGAAGGTTCCTGGTGTTTGGTTGTAGGGTACCGCATCATCAAAGCTATGCAGGTACCGCCGTACCTCGCCGTTGCCGGTTTCAGCGTACTGGCGAAACAGCGCTTCGAGGCGATTAAAATCGTTCGCTTCGGGGCCGAAATAACTGATGTGGCGGCCTTGCTCCTGCGCTTTACGAATGGCTACTTCCATTTCTGGGCGCGAATAACGGTGAAAACTGTCGCCTTCAACACACGCGGCTGCCACCGAAAGATTACGGAAAATATGCCGTAACGCCTGACTGGTGGTGGTCGTGCCCGCACCGGATGAACCGGTTACGGCAATGATGGGATGTTGTGCCGACATAATGACTCCGCAACAAAAGGAACAAATGTTATACGGGCTCAGCGCTGCGGGGTCAAGTCGGTACGCCGCGCTGGCATCAATAGTGCGGGGGTATTTCGTCGGCTGGGTTGCTGTTACTTGGGCCTTGATTATCGTGCAGTTGTTGCACCCGATTAATGACTACGCTGAACTTGCGTTGCAGCTCATCGAGTTGCGCCGCTTGTTGAGTCACCAACTGATTGAGTGTTTCAATGGTATCTTCCTGAAACGCCAATTGGCTCTCTAAATCTGCCAAGCGTTGCATTAACTCAGGTTGTTGTCGCGAAGCCATAGGCAAAGCCCTCAAAATTTGTGTAGTATAACTAGCGCTGGGCATTAGACCCTGTTCCGACACAGAATTCAATCGTGGAGAATGTATGACCTATTTGAAAACCCCAATTGCGCTGGCGCTTGTCGCCGTTGCCCTAGTTGGCTGCAGCAAACCAGAACCCTATCCGATTTCAGAGCAATTGCCTGCTGAGCAACGTGACCAGATGGGTTACGCCTTGGGTGCTTCGGTAGGTGACTTCGTCCATAGCAATTTAGCCAGCCAAGAAGAAAGTGGTTATGTGGTTGATCGTAATGCGGTCATTGCAGGGTTTGTTGATACCCTGCGTAGCAGCGGCAAGATGGATAAAGAAACCCGTCAGCAGTTGCTTGAAGCCATGCAGGAAGAGTTTACTACCCATCGTAACGATACCTTAGGTGCCAGTGCCCAAGCCGATGGCGCAGCATTCTTGGCAACCAATGCGCAAGCCGAAGGGGTAGTGGTTACCGAGTCTGGGTTACAGTACAAAGTACTCGAGCAAGGCCCAGCCGATGCGCCAAAACCGACAGCGGAAGACATTGTTGAAGTGCATTATGAAGGCCGTTTAGTGAACGGTGAGGTGTTTGATAGCTCATTAGAGCGCGGCGAGCCGTTGGTGATCCCATTGAATCGCGTTATTAGTGGTTGGACGGAAGGCGTGCAGCTGATGTCGGTGGGTTCAACCTACCAATTCGTGATCCCAGCTGAACTCGGTTACGGTGCTCGTATGGCCGGTTCAATTCCACCGAACTCAACCTTGATTTTTGATGTGCAATTGCTGCAAATCATTGAGCAGGAAACTGAGCAGCAAGCGGAAATTGAGATCGACGGCAACCAGTAATTTGCTAGTCAGCAACAAACGTGAGTTACCACAGCATGGCTTACCCATGCTGTGGTATTTTTTTTATTCCGTAACTTATTCCGCAGTTTAGTCCGCAGTCACCAGCAATTCGTGTGCCACCAGCGTGGCGAGCAGTTGGTCTTCAAAGCCCATACGTAACTCGAGTGCTTCACCGAGTTCGGATACCGCTTGATCAAAGCCGTCGAAGCTATCGTCGGCATGACGATCCGCAAAACGATCGCTAAACTCCAGTGCTATCTCGGTGGTATCGCTAATGAGCGGAAATAAATCATCAGCTAACTCACGCGTGGTTTCAGGCGCTGATTGGCTATTGCGAATAATATGATCATAAATTTCGAAATGACCGGCCGACACATAGTCAACCAGCACGTTACAGAAGTCGCGGATATCGCCGATAGCTGGTAAAGCGTGGTCAGCACGTTCATAAGGCGGTAAGCCGGCAATCTTGACATAACCGACCAGCAATTGCTGGCGCTCGCCTAGCCAAGCATCGATAGCTTGGTGTTGACCACCAAAGCGCTGTGCGGCGAGTTGTTGTTTTGTCAGCATAGTAGTGCCCTCTAACCCGTTCGGGGTAACTGTCTATCACGCGAGAATCATAGTGCCAATCTTCCGATGATGGTAAGCTAAGGTCAACCTATTTCGTTGTTTGCTGAGACTATGTTATGACTAAACCGTATCAACGCCCAGCAGCTGATGAGCCCGCATGGTGGTTTATTTTGTCGGCTGGCGACATCTTGGTGCGTGAGCCGGACAAACTCCCCCCACATGGCCAATTAAACAGCCTCGCCATGCCCGACTTGAGTGCTTATCAGCTGGTATTTTTGGGCGAATTGCGTGAGCGCAGTTGTTATTTAGTGGTTGCTGATTACGGCGATAATAACTTTGGCGCGCTGGGCCAGTTCGTCAATTTGCGTGAGATTTTAGCGCTGGGCGACGATGAGCTATTTGCGCTGGCGGCGCGGGCCAAGCAAATCACTGAATTTTTGAGTACCCACCAATTTTGTGGGCGCTGTGGTACCCGCATGCAAGCGGTTGATTGGGAGCTTGCCATGCATTGTCATCGCTGTGAGCACCGCTGCTACCCACGTATTTCACCCTGCATCATTGTTGCCATTCGGCGCCAAAACACCATTTTGTTAGCGCGTGGTAAACGTCACCCTGAGGGGTTGTACTCGGTGTTAGCTGGTTTTGCCGAGGCGGGAGAGCCATTGGAGCAAACGCTGGCGCGCGAAGTGTATGAAGAAGCTGGCATTCGCATCAAGAATGCTCGTTTTATTGGCAGCCAAGCATGGCCGTTCCCGCATTCACTGATGCTTGGGTTTGTCGCCGAGTGGGATAGCGGAGATTTGCGTCTCGACCCGTTTGAACTCGAAGACGGCGACTGGTTTGCCATAGATCAACTGCCACGCGTGCCATTTCAAGGTACAATAGCGCGTCGCCTTATCGAAACCGTAATTGCTGAAATTAAACAGGAACAGAATGCCTCATGACTGAATTAAAAAATGATGTTTACTTGCGTGCTTTGTTACGCCAGCCCACTGAACGCACACCGATTTGGATGATGCGCCAGGCCGGTCGCTATTTGCCAGAGTATCGGCAAGTGCGTAAGCAAGCAGGTGACTTTATGGCGTTATGTAAAAACCCTGAGTTGGCCTGTGAGGTAACCCTACAACCACTGCGCCGATTTGCTTTAGACGCTGCAATTCTGTTCTCAGATATTTTGACCATTCCCGATGCTATGGGCTTGGGTCTCTATTTTGAAGCTGGCGAAGGCCCGCGCTTTCAACACGTATTACGCAACATGAGCGCGATTGAGCAATTACCGATCCCTGATCCTGAAGTTGAATTACGCTATGTCATGGATGCGGTGCGGACGATTCGGCGCGAATTGAACGGCGCGGTGCCGCTGATTGGTTTTTCCGGCAGTCCATGGACTCTGGCCACCTATATGGTGGAAGGCGGCAGCACTAAAAACTTCAGCGAAGTGAAACGCTTGATGTTTGCAGAACCACAGGCCATGCATCTGCTGTTAGACAAACTGGCGCAATCGGTCACCTTGTACTTGAACGCGCAAATTGCCGCTGGCGCTCAGGCGGTGATGATTTTTGATACCTGGGGCGGAGTTCTCAGCCCACGGGATTATCGCGAATTTTCATTGGCGTACATGACTAAAATTGTCGCGGGTTTGACCCGTCATGCCGATGGCCGTCAAGTTCCGGTTACCTTATTTACCAAAAATGGTGGGGCATGGTTGGCGGACATGGCCGCCAGCGGTTGCGATGCGCTTGGCGTAGATTGGACCACCGATCTTGGCACCGCGCGCCAATTAGTCGGTGACCGGGTTGCGCTGCAAGGCAACATGGATCCGAGCATATTGTATGCCCCACCAGCTCGTATTGAACAAGAAGTTGCCAGTATTTTAGCCAGCTACGGCAAAGGCAATGGCCACGTGTTTAACTTGGGTCATGGCATTCATCCGGAAGTTGATCCGGAGCATGCTGGCGCCTTTATCGAGGCGGTCCATAAGTTGAGTCCAGCCTACCATCGTTAGCCCTTAGCCCCCGTGCTTAGCGCTCAATTTGCGGTAAAGCCGTATGATTGAGCGTTAAGCGGCGCTCCCTGCGTATAACACTAGGTTACAATAGTATCCATGAACGTCGTACATCGAGGGACTTATGGCATTTCGACAACTGATTAACCCGATTTCTTTGTTTGTAGCCGCGCTTGCGGCTACCGCCGTGTATTTGACCTGGTTTGCTGATACTGGGCCACAAGCCGATGAGCGGCCGCAGCAAGCGGTTCCGGTACGGGTACAAACGCTGCAAATCAGTGAGTTTCGTGATGTGATTGAAGCCCTTGGTACGGCCCGCGCCAATGAATCCATTATTGTCACCGCACAAGTTCAAGACATTGTCACCCAGGTTCATTTTGATGACGGTGAGGTGGTTGAAGCCGGTCAGTTGCTGGTGGAAATGGATGCCCGTGAAGAGACGGCGCGAGTGCAAGAGCTAAAATTCCGCTTAGCCGAAGCTAACCGTCAGTATCAACGCTTACTCGATTTAAACCGCCAAAATGCAGCGTCGCAGCAGCAGCTCGAAAGTCAAGATGTGGCAGTGAAAGAAATCATAGCCGCGCTTGAAGTGGCCGAAACACAGTTAGCACAGAAGCGTATCAGTGCACCTTTTGGTGGTCGTCTTGGCGTACGCCAGATCAGTAACGGCTCGCTGGTTAGCCCAGGCGCACAAATCACCACTCTCGATGATATCAGCCCCATCAAGCTAGACTTTAACGTACCTGAATTGTTCTTCGCCAGCCTGCAAGTTGGCCAGCAAGTCTCTGCCCGCAGCGATGCTTACCCAGGTGAAGAGTTCACCGGAGTGATTCGCAGTATCGATTCGCGCGTTGATCCGTTAACCCGCGCTATTTTGGTCCGCGCTGAATTACCCAACCAAGCGCTCAAACTGCGCCCAGGTATGCTCTTACGCGTGAATTTATTACGCAGTGTTGATCAAACACTGGTATTGCCGGAGCGCGCCATTGTGCCCATTCAAGACCGCCACTACGTGTACGTATTGGGTGACGATAATACCGTCAAGCAACAGCAAATTACCATTGGTCGTCGTAAACCGGGAATTGTTGAAGTCATTGATGGCTTGCAGCCGGGTACGCGGGTAGTCACTGAAGGAATCGTTCGATTGCGTGATGGCGTTGCTGTCACCATCATGGAGAACTAACCCATGCTACTCTCAGATGTGTCGGTCAAACGCCCAGTTTTTGCCTCTGTTATCAATATCTTATTATTAGTATTCGGTATCGTTTGCTTCACCATGCTACCGTTGCGCGAATATCCCGATATTGATCCGCCGGTCGTCTCTATTGATACCTCCTATCGCGGCGCCTCGGCGGAAATTGTTGAAACCCAAATCACGCAAATTATTGAAGACCGTATTAGTGGTATCGAGGGTATTAAAAACATCAACTCGACCAGCCGCAATGGGCGCTCACGCATCAGTATTGAATTCACTCTGAACCGTGACATCGATGCCGCCGCCAATGATGTGCGTGACCGTGTGTCACGCGTCATTGATAGTTTGCCTGAGCAAGTTGAACCGCCCGAGGTATCCAAAGCCGATACCGACGATAATCCAATTGTTTGGTATAACCTGCGTAGCGATACCATGACCACTCTAGAGCTGAGCGATTATGCCAACCGTTATGTGGTGGATCGGCTCTCGGTCGTTGACGGTGTTGCGCGCATTCAAATTGGTGGTGAGCGTAAATACGCCATGCGCCTATGGCTCGACCGTGACGCTATGGCCGCGCGAAATATTACCGTCGCCGATATCGAGAACCGTTTACGCGCCGAGAACGTCGAACTGCCAGCCGGTGAAGTCGAATCGATTGACCGTGAGTTTAGTGTGCGCGTGGCACGCTCATATCTGTCAGAGGAAGACTTTAAACGTTTAGTGATTCGCCGTGGCGACAATGGTCAGTTAGTGCGCTTAGGCGAAGTGGCCCGTGTGCAACTGGATTCTGAAGACGATAAGAGTGAATTTCGTGGTAACGGCATCAATATGATTGGTGTCGGTATCGTCAAGCAATCCAAAGCCAATACCTTGGATGTGGTGCAAAACGTCAAACGTGAAGTCGCGCGCATTGCCGAAAGTTTGCCCGAAAGCATGATCATCGTCGAAAGCTACGACTCCTCCATCTTCATCAAAGGCTCCATTGATGAAGTATATAACACCTTGGGCATTGCTATGGGCTT
>CAYXGO010000032.1:0-6551 GCA_964464575.1 uncultured Pseudomonas sp.
TGAACTTGTTGGCGTTGCGCTTTGCTAACTCACTGTTTTCGTCGCATTGGGACCATACCGCTATTGATTCGGTGCAAATCACCGCCGCTGAGCAGGTGGGTGTGGAAGGGCGTTGGAGCTACTACGATGATGCTGGGCAATTACGTGACATGGTGCAGAATCACTTGTTACAGGTGTTGTCGTTAATTGCGATGGAACCGCCTACGCGCCTAGACGCGGAAAACATTCGCGAAGAAAAACTGAAAGTATTGAAGTCGTTACGGCCCATTACCGTAAGCAACGTGCGTGATGATACCGTGCGTGGCCAGTATACCGCCGGCTTTGTGGCGGATCAGAAAGTGCCGGGCTATTTGCAAGAAGACGGCGCGCGCAGCCGTAGTGCAACCGAGACCTTTGTGGCCTTGAAGGTGCATATTGATAACTGGCGTTGGTCGGGGGTGCCGTTTTATTTGCGCACCGGTAAGCGTATGCCAGAAAAGCGCACCGAGGTGGTGATCAGCTTTAAGCCACAACCGCACAATATTTTTTACGAAACCTTGAGTGAGCTGCCGGCTAACAAGTTGATTATTCGCTTGCAGCCCGACGAGGGCGTAGAAATTCAAATGCTCAATAAAGTGCCGGGCTTGGGCAAGCAGATGCAGCTGCAAACTACTAAATTGGACTTAAGTTTCTTTGAAACCTTTGAGCATCATCGCATTGCGGATGCCTATGAACGGCTGCTGCTTGAGGCCATTGAGGGTAATCAATATCTGTTCGTGCATCGCGATGAAGTGGAGCATGCTTGGCGCTTTATAGATGGTGTATTAGCGGCTTGGCATAGCTCGGCCGAGCTACCGAAGAATTATCAAGCCGGTACCTGGGGCCCTGTTGCTGCGGTGAATTTGTTGGCGCAGGATGGCCGCCAGTGGGATGAATCGTAATGCTGGAGTTAAGTCGTTTCGATTCCGACGCTGAGCTGCTTGCGGCGTTTGTGCCGATGTTGCAGCAGCAGTTACAGGGCGCCATTGACGCCCGCGGGCATGCCTATTTGGTCGTATCCGGCGGCCGCACACCCATTCCGCTATTTCAACAGTTAGCCCAGCTACCCCTCGATTGGTCGCGGGTGACCGTGTGCCTCGCCGACGACCGCCGCGTGCCGCTCGACCACGACGCCAGCAACGAACGCCTAGTTCTCGAACACCTGAAAACTGCTAAGGGGCAGGCACTTAAGGGCGGAGCTCTTAAGTGCCTGCCCCTTAGCATTATCAGCCTCGGTGGTAGTCTTGACCAGGTGCAGCAGCGGCTGGCGCAGTTGCCGACTTTTGATGTGGTGATCTTGGGCATGGGCGATGATGGCCATACCGCGTCACTGTTTCCGTGCAGCGCTGAGTTAGAGCACGGCTTGACCACCAGCGATGATGCGCTGCTGGTACAACCGACCACGGCGCCGCACCAACGCATCAGCCTAAGCAAACAACGGCTGCTCAACAGCCGTCATATTTATATACATGTGTCTGGTGCCAGTAAGGCAGCGGTGCTGCAACAAGCGCTGCAACAGGGGCCGGACACCGCAATGCCGATACGCGCGTTTTTGCGCCAACAGCAGGTGCCGGTTACGGTGATGCTGGCGGCCCCGCGCGCCGAAACGAATGAGGTTTAACCATGGCTTCTGATACCGTGCAGCCGCAGCTGCATCCAACTATCGCGGCAGTGACCGCACGCATTGAGGCGCGCAGCGAACAACTACGTGCCGACTACTTGCGCCGAATGGCCGAAGCGCGGCGTAAAGGGCCGCATCGCGGTGCGTTGTCGTGTGGCAACTTAGCCCATGGTTTTGCTGCTTGCGGGCAAGCCGACAAGGGCGGTTTGCGCAGTTTGACCAAGGCTAATATCGGTATTGTAACCGCTTACAATGACATGCTGTCGGCGCATCAGCCTTATCACGATTACCCCGAACGTATTAAAGAGGCAGTACGTGCCGTGGGCAGCGTGGCGCAAGTCGCGGGCGGCGTACCAGCCATGTGCGATGGCGTAACCCAGGGCCAGCCAGGTATGGAGCTGAGCTTAATCAGCCGCGATGTGATAGCTATGGCCACTGCGGTGAGCTTGTCGCACAACATGTTCGACGGCGGTTTGATGCTCGGCATTTGCGACAAAATTGTCCCAGGGCTGCTGATTGGCGCGCTCAGTTTCGGTCATTTGCCGTTTATTTTTGTGCCCGCGGGGCCAATGCCGTCGGGTATCAGTAATAAAGAAAAAGCCCGCGTGCGCGAACTGTACGCAGAAGGCAAAGCCAGCAAAGAAGAATTATTAGAGGCCGAATCGGCGTCGTACCATAGCGCTGGCACCTGCACCTTTTATGGCACTGCCAACTCGAACCAGTTGGTGGTGGAAATCATGGGCTTGCACTTGCCGGGCGCCTCGTTTATCAACCCAGGCACCCAGCTACGTGATGAGCTAACTCGGGTGGCAGCGCAGCAAATCACGCGGATCACCGATTTGGGCACCGATTACCGACCGCTTGGTCAGATCATCAATGCCAAGAGTTTGGTTAACGGTATTGTCGGCTTGCTGGCTACCGGTGGCTCGACCAATCACACCATGCACTTGGTCGCCATAGCCCGTGCTGCAGGCTATCTGATTGATTGGAATGACTTTGCTGAGTTATCGCAAGTAACACCAGCGTTAACGCGCATTTATCCTAACGGTGAAGCCGACATTAACCACTTTCAGCGCGCTGGCGGCATGGCTTATTTAATAGCCACCTTGCTCGATGCCGGGTTGTTGCATGAGGATGTCGATACGGTCATTGGCCATGGTTTGCGTCGCTACACCGAACAGCCGCAGCTGCACGATGGCAAACTAGTGTGGCGGCCAGGCCCACAACAATCCAGTGATACGGACGTGTTGCGCAGTGCCGAGCAGCCATTTAGTCATCATGGTGGCTTGGCTTTGGTGCAAGGTAACTTGGGCCGCGCGGTACTGAAAACCTCAGCGTTACCGGCGGGTGTTGGTGCGGTGACAGCTCCTGCGGTGGTATTTTCCTCGCAGCATGAACTCGACGCGGCCTTTAAAGCCGGTGAACTGGATCGCGATTGTGTGGTGGTGGTGCGCTTTCAAGGGCCGAAAGCCATTGGCATGCCAGAGTTGCATAAATTAACCCCGCCACTTGGGGTGTTGCAGCAACGCGGCTTCAAAGTGGCATTGGTCACCGATGGCCGCATGTCCGGCGCGTCGGGCAAGGTGCCTGCGGCTATTCATGTGACCCCCGAGGCGCTCGATGGCGGACTGTTGGCGAAAGTACAGGATGGCGATTTGATTCGTGTGGATGGTGATGCTGGGGTGCTGGAACTGCTGGTGGATGCCGCTGAGCTCGCTACACGCGCTCACGCAACATGTGATTTGACCGCCAGCCATTACGGCATGGGCCGTGAGTTATTTGGCGGCTTTAGATTACAACTAAGCGGTGCCGAGCAGGGTGCCTGTGCGTTATTTCCCGGAGAGTCGTTATGACGTCTATTGCCGCAGATGAAAAAGCCGAACTGAGCAATCAAGATTATGCCGTGGTGGCCGATATCGGCGGTACCAATGCGCGTTTTTGTCGGATCAATTTGAATACCTTTGAGCTCGATCATATTCAGGTATTTCCTTGCGCTGATTTCCCTACCCTCACCGACGTGATGGTGGCCTACCGCGAGCAGCAAAAGGTGCCATTGGTGCATGTGGCCATTGCCATTGCCTGCCCGGTGGATTCTGACTCGATCAATATGACCAATCATCATTGGCAGTTCTCTATTCGTGGTGTGCGCAAAGCCATGGGTTTGAAAACCTTTATTGTGCTCAATGACTTTGCTGCTGCGGCCATGAGCTTGGTGACGCTAGAGCCGCACGAGCTAACCCAAATTGGTGGTGGCGATATTGAACGCGGTGCACCAAAAGCTGTGGTCGGTGCCGGTACCGGTTTGGGGGTTGGCCATTTGATTACCCTCAGTAATGGTGATGTGATGCCGCTGCCTGGTGAGGGCGGTCACGTTGATTGGGCGCCAACCACGGAAAAAGAGTGGGCGGTACACCGTTTTATTGAGAACCGTTATGGTCGGGTGTCAGCGGAGCGGGTGTTGTCGGGCCCGGGCCTTGAGACCTTGTATTTGGCGCTGGCGGACTATCATGGTCGCAATGTGTCGCCGTTAAGTGCGGCCAAAATTGGTCAGCGCGCGCTCAGTGGTATCGATACCTTGGCGCTGGAAACCGTGAATGTATTTTTTGCCAGTTTAGGCAGCTTTGCCGGCAACTTGGCACTCACCCTGAATACCCGCGGTGGCGTGTATATTGCTGGTGGTGTGGTACCCAAGCTGCTGCGCATGATGGTGACCTCTGAGTTTCGCGCGCGGTTTGAGCACAAGGGGCGCTTTTGTAAAGTGGCGGAAGCCATTCCGTGCTTTGTCATTACCGCCGAATACGCTGGCTTGCGCGGTGTGGGCCAGTATTTGAAGCAAACATTGCAGCAGCGAGGAGCCTGAGCATGAGTTTTCCACAATGGCGCATAGCGCCGGCTGAATTGTTTGCCTTAGGGCCGGTGGTGCCGGTGATTGTGATTGATGACTTAGCCGATGCGCTGCCGCTGGCGCAGGCGTTATTGGCGGCCAATGTACGACTGTTGGAGGTGACCTTGCGCACACCGGTGGCGCTAGAGGCCATTGCTTTGTTGAGTGACGCGCTGCCCGATGCCGTAGTCGGCGCTGGCACGGTCACAACGCCGGAGCAGCTGGCGCAAGTGCAGGCAGCAGGTGCGCAATTTGCCATTAGCCCAGGTATTACCGAGCCGCTGTTGGCCGCTGGTGCGGCGAGCGATATTGCCTTGATTCCGGGCGTGGCGACTATTTCTGAATTAATGTTAGCGCGCTCGCATGGCTACACCCATTTGAAGTTTTTCCCGGCCGAAGCCGCGGGTGGTGTGCGCATGCTGCAAGCCATCGCCGGGCCGTTCCCGGATGTAACCTTTTGCCCCACCGGCGGCATTCATGCCGGTAACTACCGCGATTACTTAGCGCTGCCGAATGTGGCCTGCGTGGGCGGCTCGTGGATTCTACCGCGCGCCGCTATCGCTGCGAAATACTGGGCCGCCGTCACCGCCGCCGCCACCAACCCCTAAGCTAAGGGGCAGGCACTTAGTGTTAAGGGGCAGGCACTTAAGCGTTTCACGCTTAAGTGCCTGCCCCTTAGCTTTTTCTGAGGATTAGCGCTACTATCAAGCTGTTGAAACGACTTGGAGTGCAATGGAATGGCTCGGAGTAAAGCAGGATTATGCTTAATTCTCTGGTTGGCCGCGGTCAGCTCAGCTTTGCTTATGCCCGGCGCCCATGGCTCCACTGCTAAGGGGCAGGCACTTAACGCTAAGGGGCAGGCACTTAACCCCGATACCCCTCACATCATCTTCACTGGCTCAGAATTTTACCCACCATTACAATGGCTTGACGCTAACCGCCAGCCCCTTGGCTTTTTGCTGGAGCTGCAGCAGGCGATGGCGGCAACGGGCATCTTCACCGCTGAACATAAATTGCAGCGTTGGAACGATGCGTTAGAAGCAGTGCGCAATGGTGAAGTACAAGCTGTGGCGTTGATAGCGAGCGAACAACGACAGCAATGGTACGACTTTACTGCACCGATTTACTATGTCGCCCATGCTATTTTCACCCGCAGCAATGAGCGTTTTTACGGCCGCATTGACCAGCTTGGGGAGCGTCGGGTAGCGGTGGTCGAGGGCGCTTATGCACAGCTTGAATTGCTCGCCAATGGCTACAGTGTCAACACGGTGTTGGCGCGCGATGAATTGCATTGTTTGCAATTGGTCGCGCAACAGCAAGCCGATGCGTGTATTGAGGTAATTGCCACTTCTCGGCATTTGATTGCCGATTATGAACTCGATTTACATCAAGCGAGCCCACCATTCTGGCCGCAACCATACTCCTTTGGTGTGCAAAAGGGCGATAGCAAAACCTTGCAGCTACTGAACACTGCGTTAGCCGAGATCATTATCGACGGCAGCTATCAGCGGGTGTATGAGCGCTGGCTGCCGTACCTTGAGTGGCAGCCCAAAACATTACTCGATTATTTACAACAGTTTGCCTGGTTGCTGGCGCTGCTGTTGGCGCTCGCGCTGGCCGGGCTGGTGTGGCTGTTGCATTTGCGTCGACAACTGGCATTTGTCGCATCGCATGATTTATTTACCGGTTTATTGCGCCGTAATGAATTTGTCGAGCGCGTCAATCACCGTTTAAGTCGCGGTGAAAAGGGCGTGCTGGTAGCGGTACGAATTAATAATTTAGATAGTGTCATGACGGCTTTTTCGTACCAGACCTCAGTAGCCATGCTGCAGAGTTTTGCTCGCCGCCTGGACCACCCGCGGGTGATTGAAAAGTCGCATTTTGGCGCTGGGCTGTTTGCGTTGTGGGTTCATGATTTAGCGAACACCGACGAGTTTTTCCAGTTTATCGCTACACCGTTACCCATTGATGCTGTCGATATTGACCCCAGCGAAGTGATGGGGCTGGCGGTTAGTGAGCCTGAGGTGG
>CAYXGO010000032.1:6561-11698 GCA_964464575.1 uncultured Pseudomonas sp.
GCTGAGGAGCTTAGTCGGCGCGCCTTAACGGCGTTATCCTATGCGCAAGGGCATGGCTACCATTGGCTTGAATATCAACAAGATTTTGAACCAGATCCGGAAGATTTGCTGTTGTTACGCGAGTTTACTCGGCGCGGTGATAACGACTTTATATTGTATTTTCAGCCCCAATTTAATGCCCGCCGGCGCAAGATTGATGGGGTTGAGGCGCTGGTACGGTGGCAACACCCTGAGCGCGGATTACTGGGGCCATTGCGTTTTATTGGCTTGCTCGAAGATGCTGGCCTTATCACGCAGTTAACGCGCTGGGTGATTGCCGAAGCGGTGCGGGTTTTGCAGCAACAGCAGCTTGGCCCCGACTTACAACGCTTGAGCATTAATGTCACACCGCACGATTTGTTAGAGCCAGGTTTTGTCAGTTTTGTGCGTGATAGCGTAGCCGATATTGACCCTCGGCAGCTTTGCTTTGAGATTACCGAAACCGGTTTTTTTGAAGACTCGCAGCAAGCGCGGGGCATTCTCGACGAGTTAGTCGCTATTGGCATTCAATGTAGTGTCGATGATTTCGGCACCGGCCATGCGTCGCTGTCGTACTTGAGCTTATTCCCGGTCAGCGAAGTTAAATTAGACCGTTCGTTTGTCTGTGATGTCGTCACCAATGAACGTAATCGCGCCATTGTGAAATCATCCATTGAGCTCGCTCATGTGCTTGGCATTGAGGTGACTGCCGAAGGCGTAGAGGATGTAGAAACCTTTGAGCTGCTGCAACGGCTTGGCTGTGATCGCATTCAAGGCTTTCACATTGCCAAGCCCAGTGTCGCAGCTGATATTAAGCCGCTGTTAGGTTAAGTGCCTGCCCCTTAGCCTTAAGTGCCTGCCCCTTAGCCTTAGCCCCTTAGCCTTAAGTGCCTGCCCCTTAGCGGTGGTAGTCGGCGACTAAGCCGAAGCGGGCGGCGATTTGCGCGGCTAGGGCTTGTTTGGCAGGTAGCTCACCGTGCACCAGCCGCACTGCTTTGACGGGAGCTACGGTGGTTTGCATAAACTCGAGCAGCTCGCGCTGGTCGGCATGGGCGGAGTAGCCACCAAGGGTATGAATGCGCGCAGCTATGCTGATACGTTCATGGTCGAGCACCACATAACCGCCCTTAGGACCGTATTGCTGGATCTCGCGCCCCGGCGTTCCGGCCGCTTGATAACCAACAAACAGCACATCGGTGCGCGGGTCGGGTAGTAGCGCTTTCAAGTAATTGACGATGCGCCCCCCAGTACACATGCCACTGGCGGCAATCACAATACATGGGTCGCCATGCTGCTGCAGGTAGCCAACAATATTTTCATGCTCCTGATGACTCTCCACCACATGCAACCGAGCAAAATTAAGGGGCTGGCGGTTAGCGTCAAGTCGTTGTTTTGCCTCATTATCCCATAGCCGTTTCAAGCTGCGATATTGCGCGGTATATCGCTGTGCCAGCGGCGAATCGAGGATCACCGTCATTTTGCGCCAGTGCGGATTGCTGGCAATGATGTCTTCAATTTCATACAACAATTCCTGTGTGCGGCCAATACTAAAGGCTGGAATCAACACACTGCCGGCATCTTCAATGGCGCGCTCTATGACCTGCTGCAGTCGCTGCTGGCGGCTGCGGCGCTCGTCATGATTACGATCACCATAGGTGCTCTCCAAAATTAGCAAGTCAGCACGTTCTAGCGGTGTGGGGTCGGGCAGCAATGGCGTGTTTTTACAGCCGATATCGCCGGAGAATACCACCCGATAGCCATTATCATGGTCAATTTCAGCATAAGCCGAACCGAGAATGTGACCGGCTTGACGCAGCCGTAAGCGCACTGGTAGTGGTTGCAGATCCTGCCAACTGTCGTAGCCCAACGGCACCAGTAAGCGGCGCATTTTTTTCAGCAGCAGTTGGTTGCTGCGATCGCTGCCGCGGCGCGTTAGCCCCAGTGCGTCTTCCATCACAATTGGCAGCAGCAGCGCGGTGGCTTCGGTGCAATATATCGGCGCGTTAAAGCCGGCTTCGAGCAACTCGGGTAGTCGGCCAACGTGGTCAATGTGGGCGTGGGTGATGATAAGACCACGCAGGTCGCTGGCATCCTGATAAGGGGCAGGCAGATAAGCCTCCTGTTGGTAACTGCCTGCCCCTTGAAGTTCGTCGGTGCCCTGAAATAGGCCGCAATCGACCAGTAACGACTGCTGCTCATTGATTATCAGCTGATGACATGAGCCCGTGACGCCGCGGTGTGCGCCGTGATGGATGACCTGCATGAAGCATCTCCTTTGCGTTAAGTGCCTGCCCCTTAGGGTTAAGTGCCTGCCCCTTAAGGGGGATGTTTTATTGACCTATGGGTCAATATACGCTAAATAACAATTAAACAACAACGAGGAGAAAACGAATGCGAACGTCTATCTGGCTGACTACTGCGGTCAGCGCTCTGTTGCTGCTTAGTGCATGCTCGGGCAATTCGGAAGGTGCATCGGAAGAGCAAATCGCCGATGCCCTGAAAATGCGTATTGATCGCGGTATTGAAGTCACCGATGTCACTATTGAGGTGACCGAGAACGTGGGCGACCAAATTGAGCCGGAGTTTCGCGCCCGCTCAAAGGTTGAGTTACGCTTTACCGAGGATTTTTACGAGCGCGTTGGCCGCGTGGGGGACGTGGCGGTAGTGAAACAAACGGCTGAAGATGGCGATCGCTTTACCGGTTCATTGATCACGCGCTCTACGCCCCGCGGTGAGAGCTGGCGGGTTGAGATTGAACGCTTTGATATTCCGCGTATTAGCGGTGCGGCGGAGAGCAATTTCGCCGTCAACGGCTTTGTTATCGCTGATTCGTCGGAACACCAGCGCTTGATTGAGGAACAACAGGAACGTGAGCGTTTAGCACAAGAAGAGGCTGAGCGTTTGGCCGCTGAGGCCGAAGCCGCTAAGCAAGCTAAAATTAACGAGCTACTAGCACGTATTGAAGGCAGCTGGTCAAGCCGTAATCCAACCTTGTACAACGGTGGCATATTTACCAGTCGCGATGGCCGCAAGATGGCGTTTGAATTGACCTTTCCGCCGGCTACCGGTGGCTTTGGCGAAGGCACAGTAGTGATGTATGACTATGACACGCCATGGGTGCAACTGGAGATCCCGATGACCTTTAAGGTGGCTAATGATGCCAGCCATGTCATTGTGAACTTTGTCCGTGATACTAAGTTCGAACCAACCAATTTCACCATCTATCGTACCAGCTCGCTGCGTTTTTCACCCGACGGTTTGCTGAGTTTTGACGGCTCGCGCCGCGGTACCGAGTACACCACGCAATTGCAAAGGGGCGTGAATGAGCCGCGACTTGCGCAAGTGCAGCGTTATCAGCAGTTGCTTGATACCCATAAACCTCTTGAGCCGAGTTATCGTTTTGATCGGCTACCCCTACAAAACAATACCTTTGCGTTGTTTTTGCTGCAGGGCAATCCGAGCGGTGACGTTTGGGGAGATGGTGAGTACAGCACTGGCAGTAATCCAGCCACAGCAGCGGTGCATGCCGGGTTGCTAAAAAGCGGTGAAGTGGGGGTGATAAAAATCACCCGGCTACGGCAGAATACCCGCCCCGATCGCCCGGGCACCACCCGTAACGGCGTGACCTCGCAGAGTTACTCGAATTACGAGTATTACACCATGGAATTAATAGAAAAAATGTAACCGACTAGCCGAGGCGCTCTGCTTCTGGCAGAGCGTCGACCGGCAGTGGTTGACTGAAATAAAAGCCCTGACAAAAATCACAGCCGCGACTGGTCATAAAGGCGAACTGCGCGGCGGTTTCTATGCCTTCGGCGACTACCTGCAACTGTAAGCTTTTTGCCAGTGCCAGAATGGCCTCAATGATAGCTTGGCTGCTTGGCTCGTGCAGCCCAGCTACGAAGCTTTGGTCTATTTTCAATTTCTTAATAGGTAAGCGGCTGAGGTAACTTAATGATGAATAGCCGGTACCAAAGTCATCTAAGGCAAAGGCTATACCGAGTTTACTAATGGCAGTCATGACTGCTATGGATTGTTCAATGTTGTCTTGTAGCAGGGTTTCGGTGAGCTCAAATAATAGCTTATTGCCGTTGACCTGATACTGCGTCAATAAATTAGCAACATAAATCGGTAAGCGCTGAGGATCCATTTGGGTAGCGCTAATATTGATGGCAATATGCCAATGCTGCCGCACTGGATGCTGTTGCCACACACTGACTTGCTTTATCGACTGCTCAAGCACCCAGTCACCTATGGCTACCATCAGGCCGTTACGCTCGGCGAGTGGAATAAACTCAGCCGGCGAAATGGTCTCACCATCACTGGTGTGCCAGCGCAGTAGCGCCTCAACACCCACAATAGTGCCATTAGCCGCAATAATCGGCTGGTAGTATAAACTGAGTTCATTGTGCTCTATGGCTTGGCGTAGTTGCTGAATAAGGTGGGCATCGCGTTCGGCGGTTTGCTGCAGTGTTTCATCAAAGAAAAAGGCACGGTTTTTACCTTGGCGTTTGGCGGCATACAAGGCCAAATCAGCTTGCTTGAGTAAGTCACCGGCAGCGATGCTCTCGCCACTGGAAAAAATCACCACACCAATACTAGCATTGACCTGTAGCTGGGTATTCTCGTACAAAAACGGTTCAGAAATAGCCCGATTAAACTGTTGGGCTTTGTTGCGTGCTTGCCATTGAATGGGGTTTTCAAAGTCATCCTGCAACGGCGTGATGATGGCAAACTCATCGCCTCCCAAGCGGTACAGGCTATGATGCTCTTCGCGCATTTGCTCTAGCTGCACGGTAATGTGCTTGAGCAAGAGGTCACCGGTGAGATGGCCAAAGGTATCATTAATATCTTTGAAGCTGTCTAAGTCTGCCAACAACAGGGCATACTTTTGCTGACGCGGGCCAGCGTGGCTGACTAACTTTTCAATGGTGTCAAATAGTGCTGTGCGGCTGCCCAAGCCAGTTAAATAGTCGCGTTCAGCAACCTTACGGGCGGCCAATTCAGCGGCACGATAGCGAAGTTCTGAAGCTTCTAGCTTGATGTAGGGGTCGCGAATTCGCGCCCGATACAGCGCCCAGTACATAAAAGTGTAAGCAGTCACTTTCAGTAAATGCCC
>CAYXGO010000033.1:0-6156 GCA_964464575.1 uncultured Pseudomonas sp.
ACAAAGTTTGTTGAATAATGAGTACCATCACCGCAGGAACAATAGCGTGACCATAGCCATCGTTTTGGTTATAGAGCTGCCTTACTTCTAGCTGAATTGGCTGCACGCCCGCTCGAGCCGCAAATGAATCAGCACCCTGAGCTTGTAGTTTAGAAACACTTATCGCCGCTCCCATAGTGAGCGCTGCTTCACTGGCGCTCATCAGCGCTTTACTACCGGCCAGTAAATAGCCGCCATGGCTGGCAACTTGAAAGTTCGCTTGGCGGCCACTGAGGATATCGTCATGAAAGCCCGACGGAATAATCATCAACGCCATCACTTCGCCGCGCCAAAGCTGCTGGTTAATACCATCCGGGTTATTGTCGATTTGGGTGATTGCGAGTGCTGGCGCCGCCTCAAGAAGTCGGCTCAGTGTCCGTGAGGACGGGCTTTGATCTTGGTCAACGAGAATAACCGGGACCTGCTCGACTTGCTCATACTGGTACGGTAATGGGTAGAAAAACGAGTACACCAAACCAGCCCCAAACAATAACAATAAAGCACCGCTATCACGGCAAATATCTGCCCAAGTTTGCTTGTAGTGCTGCCAGATGCTCATCAACGTGCACCCCAGTTATTCGGATTAAAGGCCACGCGGCACAGCAGCTGATAGCCAATAACGCTGCTCAGTACCAGCATGGCCAGTAAGATGCTTAGGGTCAGTACCAATGCGCTTAACGGAGCGCCGGCCAGCCAGCCCTGATTGTAGAGTTTCAACCAATGCGTGAGTGGCAGAATGCTGGCCCAATATTGCGCCAAATCGGGCATAGCGATTAACGGAAATGCTTGCCCTGAGTAGGCGAATGCCGGCGCACTATAAAAGCCGGCAACGCTCAGCCCCATGCGCATATTGCGGGTTAAAGCGATGATCAAGAGTGCTACCGCAAATGCACAGCTGTTCAACAACACTAGGCTCAACCAGATGCCCCAGCTACTGCCTTGATAACTGTCTGGCGCGGTACCGTGATAAAACCATACGAATAGCGCAGCATAGCTATTCAATACCACAAAATAGGGCAGTAGTTTGCTGACTAAAGCTATGCCGGTGCGGCCATTGGCTGCGGCCAACCAGGCTGCTGCGGTACCGTCGCGGAGTTCACGGCCAATAGCGCTCACCACCACGATCATGGCGAGTATTTGAAAGAGGGCAGGAATTAAGGTGGCGCCAAGGAACACCTCATAGTTTGGGCCCTCATTGAATAATGGGGTGATTTGCACCGCTATCGGCATCACTGTTGCTAACGCTAAATCACTGAATTGCCCTTGCAGTTGTTGACGTTGCAGGGCAATACCGGCGCCGGCAGTCATTGCCGCGCTGCTTAAATGGCGGCGAATGGTCGAGGCATAGGTGGCATATTGGGCATTGAGTTGTACCGGGACAGTTGCTGATTGATTGCTAAACAAATGGTGCTCAAAACCACTCGGTATCACCACCACGGCATAAACGGCGCGCTGCTTCAGAGCTCGCTCTGCTTCGCTCAAATCAATAGTGGCGCGCATTGGTGCGATACCACTGGTGGCATCGATAGCACGAATAAATGCACGCGAACTGGCGCTGCTATCCTGATCGATGATGGCTACGGGTAGTTGATTGGGTTGTCCGCTGGCGAAGATCCACCACATCAATGCGGCTAATAGCGGCATCATGGCGAACGTTAAAAAGCTATCGCCACGATTGTGCGCGAGATGACGAAGTTCGCGAGTGACCCCGCACCGTAGAGCAGACATTAGTCAGTTAAGCTCATGATCACCGTCATTCCGGCGTGTAAACCAGCCACGGTGGTGGTGGGTGCAGCCTCAATTTGGAAGGTCTTGAGGTCGTAGCCAGGAGTGCCTTGCACCTGCTTCCAATTGGCGAATGACGGCAGGGCAGCCAGCTTCCGCACCCGAAACTCGAGCTGCTGGTCTAACGCAGGAACATAAGCCCTGAATGTTGCGCCAGGAGCTAACTGCTTGAGTTTATCCTCGCGAATATTGAACACCGCCCATACATCGGTTGGGTCAATTAGGGTAATCACTGGGTAGCCTTGCGGCGCTAACTCACCTTCATGGATGACAATGCTAGCTACTTGTCCGTCGATAGGTGCACGCGCCTCGGTTTCCGCGCGAAACGCTTGTACCTCGCTGACTGCCGCAGCAGCTCGCCGGGTTTGGGCTTCAACTGCGCGAATCTGTTCTTCCCGCGCGCCGCTGCTGGCCATCTGGTACATCGCTTCAGCAGCCAGCGCTTGGTCAGCACTGGCTGCCGCTTTGGCGACTACTTCGTCATAATGCTGCTGCGATACCAGCCCCTGTTGATACAAATTGGCGATGCGAGTTTTGGTCTTCTCGAGCAGATTTTTTTCAATCAGCGCCCGCTGCCACTCCAGCCGAGCTACTTCCACTTGTTCACTGCGCAAGCCCGACTTCGCCTCGTCTTGCAGGGCTTTTGCGGCATCCTCAGCGGCCATCGCTTGTGCCAGCATGGCGTCTAATTCTGGGCTCGATAGCTCAAAAAGAAGGTCGTTGGCACTTACTTTGTCGCCCTCTTGCACGTGTAAACGCAGCACCCGCCCCGGTACTTTGGTGGCTACGCGCAGCTCGCGTACCTCAATGTCACCATGCAGTAATTCAGCCTCAGCAGCTGGCGCCAACCACCATACTGCAATACCCACCAAGGCTAAAATAGCCACAACGAACGCGATCATTTTTGCTGACATGCGATATTCCTATTTCAATGCACAAGGCTGCTGTTGATTGAGACTCGGTGCTAATTGGGTCAATAATTCAGGCTGACCGCTGAGTTGGGTAAGATGTGCTAGCGCGGTGGTATATAAAAACGCACTATTCAGCGCCCGCACTTGTGTCGCTGCGAGGCGTAGCTGTGCGTCGGTGACCTCTAATGACGTTGCTAACCCTTCGGCAAAAGCCTTGCTTTGCATTTCAGCATGCTGACGCGATAGCTCAATGTCAGTCTGCAACAGTTCAAACTGCTCCTGATGCTCTTGCACTGCTCGGTAGGCGCTTTCAACAGCAAGCTGAATATCGTTATTGGCTTGCTCTTTGGTCAGGTCAAGTTGGCGGGCTCGGGCACCGGCCGAGTTAATACTGGCACCCACATCAACTGCGGTGGTGAAGTGGTATCGCATACCAAGACCAACGCTCCAATCGGGCTCAGTCAGCGGTGTTGCCGAGCGATTAAGGTCGTAGCTGGCGGCAAAAAATAACTCCGGTAGACGCTTACCCTGCTCAATGACCAGCATTTGTTGCACTTGCTGCTGTTTGGCGGCGAGCTGTGCGAACACCGGATTATGTTGCTTAGCACGACTAACAAACCAACTTGGGTCGTAGCTGAGTGGGCTTGGTGTTGGCAGTTGTGTGGTCAGGCATTGATTGGGCGTAATTTCCAGTAAGTTGGCGAGTGCCGCTTGAATATCAGTGGTCTGCCGCTGTGCTGCAATCAATTCGCGGCGTGCCTCGGCGAGGGCGACTTGCGCTTGCATCTCGCCAAGCTCAGTAATCAGCCCTTGCTCTTTAAAACGCGCGGCGCGGTTGGCGTGATGGGCGATGGTTTGTTGGGTTTGCTGTCGCACTGCCACCACTTGCTGCATCATCTGCTGCGAAAAATAGAGGTCGGACAAACGCTTCACTAATTGCAGTTGCAGTATGCGTTGCTCGGCCTCACCCTCAGTCACGCGCGCACTGGCTATGGCTTGGCTGGCAGCAGCGCGACCACCGGTATATAGCGGCCATAGCATGGTCACTTGGGAGCGCAAACCTGAGCGCGATACGTCTAGATCAGCGGGTTGATTGAGCAGTGGAATAGTAAACGAGATGTCTTTTTCATAGGCAATGCCAGCTATGGTAATACTAACTTGCGGTAGATTTAAGTTATCGAGTGCTTGGCGTTCGAATTCTCGGGCCTCGATGTCGGCATCGCTAATCAGCATCTGTCGGGTATCGACTAAGCGCGCTTCAGCTTCGGCAAGACTCAAACTTGCACCGTTGAGTGCTGTGGCTTGTTGGCTATAAGCTGGCGCAAATAAACCGAAAGCCACCGTGATGGGCAGCGCGTAAATGAATGTCCGCATCATCGTTCCTTGAACCGTTCCAATTAGACCTAAGTATGTACGCTTTTTACGTAACCGCCAGATCAAATTGGCAAAATCTTAAGGGGCAGGCACTTAAGCTTAAGTGCCTGCCCCTTAACATTAAGTGCCTGCCCCTTAGCGGTTAAGCGAAGAGGATGAGGGTGTAGGTGACGGCGATGTTGGCCAGCGCGAAGAATACTGCGGTGCTGGCGGTGTCTTTGGCTTTGCCGCTGAGCTCGTGGCGCTCGGGACCGATGCGGTCGATGGCGGCTTCAACGGAGGTGTTGAGGAACTCGACGATGAGTAACAACAGCAGCGAGCCGAACATTAAAATACGCTCAACCGTGCTGACTGGAACCAGCACCGCCACTACCGCCAATATCACACACAGCAAGACGTCTTGACGCACGGCGGCTTCAGACTGCCAGCCGAGTTTGAAGCCACGTAGGGAATTAAAGGTAGCGCGGACAATGCGCATTATACCTTTCTGTTCGGGTTTCATTGCTTGCTCCTGTTATCAGTAACTCATGGTGCGCTGTTGGCCAATGGACCATGCACAGGATAGCGCTCAATTATTACGTCAAGCTTAAGTTTTGCGACCCGTCACTAGTGCCCGCTGCTCCGCCATACCCATGCTCAGCACATAAGGTAATGGCTGCTCTTGGCGTGCGCTAAAGTCGGACTTGCTGGCCAAATCGTGCCATCTTGAAGCAATCATCGCCTGTGCTACTGCGCCACCCAAACCGCTGCCAGGGCCGAGTAAAATAATATGGTCTGGCGCAAATTCTTTGACCGCAGTTATGACCGATCGGGTGAAATCGTAGGTTTGGGTCACTTGATGGTCTAGGGTGTAGCGTTGCAACGCCTGCTGGTCAGTCACATGTCGCGCCCAAATATGGCCGCGGCCATCAATCAATGGCGTATGTGGCGCTCGAAACAAGCTGGCTGGCCAGTTTTGTTGCGCTTGCAAAGCCGCTTGCTGCATAAGCCGCGTGTGAAAACCGGCGTGCCCGTGTAACAATATCGGGAAGCGTTCATCCACTCGGGGCAATGCCGCCATGGCGGCGCTGCAGGCTTCAGAAGTGCCAGCCAATACCGCATAGCCACCGTAGTTAATCGACATAAACAGCTCACCGTGATGCAGCTGCAGTTGCTCCTGAACCTGGGCAATGCGCTCCGGGTCTGGGCGCCATTCTGCGTCGGTTAATGGATATATAAACTGTGCGCCTTCGCCTTTAGCGGTGAGTTCCGCCATGTTGGTGACCAGCCGCGTGCCAGTGTCGACATCCCAGCAGCCAGCGCAAGCCAACGCGGTATACCAGCCCATGGAGTTGCCGGTGATGGCGACCACCTCAAACTGTGAGCGATCAATCGCCATAAAATCAGCCACTCCGGCACCATAAATCAGTGTTGCGGCGTTGTCTGGGTGCTGATGCAAACTCGATTTAAACAGTGGCGCTTGATCCAGATCGGTCAAGGTGGGGCGTTGTAATTGGCTGCGAACATGGTCAACTTGGTTGATAAAAGCGGCAATTATGTCGCTATCTATGTTTTCCGTGATGCTCCCAAGCTCAGCTTTATTGTAAGTGCCGCGGCCAGGGCATACTACTAATGCGGTTTTCTTCGATACAGATGCAGATGCACTCATGGGTTCAAACCTCCCAGCATATCCGTGGCTTTCGCGACAATCTGATCACGTGACGGCAAGGTAATGTAAGCCGCTTTGCCCAGAGGAATAAAGCTGTCCTCGGCGGTCAGGCGCTGAATAGCGAAATGCCCCGGCTTCGCCTCATGCAATGCTGTGAATAACTCTTCACTCAACGACCCTCGGCGGCGACATTCATCCACAATCAGTACGTTGCGGCAGTTGCCAAGTGCGGTGATAACCGCTTCAGTTTGTAGCGGAATCAAGCAGCGTAGGTCAATCACCCGTACTTGGTAGCCCTGCTCGGCCAGCACCTTCTCGGCCTGTCGGCTGAGGTAATAGCCGTTGCCGTAGGTGACAATAGCCAACTGCTCGCCGCGCCCGTAAACATAAGGGGCAGGC
>CAYXGO010000033.1:6256-11687 GCA_964464575.1 uncultured Pseudomonas sp.
TGCCTGCCCCTTTAGCGTCTTCTGCCGAAAATAGCCAGCCGCCGTCGCCCTCTTGGTGCAGATCGCGGGTCATGTACAAAGCAATCGGCTCCAGCAAAATCACCACACGTTGCTGCTCGTGCGCTAAGCGCACTGCGTCGCGGACCAAGTTCACGCCCTCAACACCGTTGGATGGGCAGAGCAGAATCACCCCAGGGATATCGCGGAACGCGGCGAACGAGTTATCGTTATGGAAGTGTCCGCCAAAGCCGCGTTGGTAGGCCAAACCTGCGATGCGAATCACCATTGGGTTGCGATATTGACCATTACTGAAAAAGCTTAGCGTTGCCGCTTCACCGCGAATTTGGTCAGCGGCGTTATGCACATAGGCGAGAAACTGAATCTCTGGAATCGGCAAAAAGCCCTGCTGCGCCATACCAATGGCTAGGCCCAAAATACTTTGCTCATCTAACAACGTATTAAGCACGCGGTTGGGCCCGAATTTATCAAACAGCTGCTGAGTAACGCCATACACGCCGCCCTTTTTGGCGATATCCTCGCCGCACATCACAATCTGCGGATGCTGCGCCATGGCTTCTTGCAGCGCTAGGTTAATCATCTTGGCCAAATGCTGCGGCTTGTCGGTCGGCCACGGCTGCGGCGTCGCTTGAGGCGCAGGCAGATAAGCCGGCGCAATGGACGCCATCACCGCTTCAGCCGTTTCCAACTTCGGCCGCTGCGCCGCCACCGCCGCTACGCGCGCAATGCGCTGCTGCTGCTCGGTGATATAAGCCACCAATTCTGCAGCGCTAAATAACCCACGCTGAATTAACGCCGCCGCACCATGCAGCAGAGGGTCGCGCTCAGCATCGCGGGCAATTTCTTGTTTGCTGCGGTACGACACTTCGGCATCGGCACCGGCATGGCCGTACAAGCGCACGGTGCGCAGATGCAAAATCGCTGGCTTACGCTTATGGCGCACATAATCGGCCGCTTCACGCGCCACTAAATAGGTTTCTGCCAAGTTGCTGCCATCGGCTTGAAAGTATTTCAGCGCCGGGCGTTGGCTCAGCTGTTGCTGGATCCAGCCACTCGGCGTGTGCGTGGATATGCCCAGACCATTGTCTTCACAGACCATCAGCAGCGGCATGGGAATCGTTTGGTAGGCGGTCCAGCTCGCCGCGTTCATGGCGCCAACAGCGGTGGAGTGGTTGGCCGAGGCGTCGCCAAAACTGCACATGACAATGGCATCCACAGGCCAACTACCGTGGTGATTTAAACGCTTCGACAAGCCAATAGCGAAGGCCGTGCCCATAGCTTTCGGTAGGTGCGAGGCGATGGTGCTAGTTTGTGGCGGAATGTTCAGCGCCAAGCTACCGAGCACTTTATGGCGTCCACCGGCAATTGGGTCGTCACTCGATGCCGCGAAGCTTAACAACATGTCATATATCGGCGTACTACCCGGCAGTTGTTTCGCACGCTGCAGGAAGAACGCGCCGCTGCGGTAATGCAGAAAAGCCGGGTCAGTCACCCGCAGCGCTTTGGCGACCGCAGCGTTACCCTCGTGACCGGCGCTACCGATAGTGTAAAAGCTTTGCCCGGCCGCTTGCATGAGTCGTGATTGCAGGTCGAGTAGGCGGCTGCTCAGTTGCGATTCAAATAGCTCGAAAAAGTCGGTGTCAGATAGCACACCGCCAGCGTTTACGGCTGGCGGCAATTGTTCGGTGGCGATGCGCTGGAGCAGCTCCACCAGCGCTGGATGTTGTTGATTAAGCAGGGTCATAAACTAGCCGAATGCCTGCAGACCCGTTTGCGCGCGGCCTAGAATCAGCGCGTGCACATCGTGCGTACCCTCGTAGGTGTTGACCGCCTCAAGGTTCATGACGTGACGGATCACGTGATACTCGTCAGCGATGCCGTTGCCGCCATGCATGTCACGGGCGACGCGGGCGATATCCAATGCTTTGCCACAGGAGTTACGCTTGATCAAGCTGATGGTTTCAGGCGGCAGTGCGCCGGCATCCATTAAGCGACCGGCTTGCAAACAGGCCAGCAAGCCAATGGTGATTTCGGTTTGCATGTCGGCCAGTTTCTTCTGTACCAACTGAGTGGCCGCTAATGGGCGGTTGAATTGGTGACGGTCTAAGGTGTATTGACGCGCCGCGTGCCAGCAGAATTCCGCCGCACCTAACGCGCCCCAAGCGATGCCGTAGCGAGCTTTGTTCAAGCAGCCGAACGGACCTTTTAAGCCGCTCACATTCGGTAGCAATGCGTCTTCCGGAACTTCCACGTTATCCATGACGATTTCGCCGGTGATCGACGCACGTAACGAGAATTTCCCTTCAATTTTTGGCGCAGATAGACCTTTCATGCCTTTTTCGAGGATAAACCCGCGAATTTCGCCATCAAGCTTCGCCCACACTACAAACACATCGGCAATGGGGGAGTTGGTGATCCACATTTTGCTGCCTTTGAGCACATAACCGCTGTCGGTTTTGCGGGCGGTGGTGCGCATGCTGGCGGGGTCTGAGCCGGCATCAGGTTCAGTTAAACCGAAGCAACCGACCCATTCACCGGTGGCTAATTTCGGCAAGTATTTGAGGCGCTGAGCTTCGCTGCCATACTCGTATATCGGATGCATCACTAAGCTCGATTGCACGCTCATAGCACTGCGGTAGCCCGAATCGACGCGCTCAACTTCTCGTGCGACAAGGCCGTACGACACGTAATTTACCTCGGAGCAGCCGTATTTTTCTGGCAAGGTGGCGCCTAACAGGCCTAATTCACCGAGTTCGTTCATGATTTCGCGGTCGAAATGTTCGTTACGATTGGCTAAAAGTACCCGTGACATGAGCTTATCTTGACAATAGTCATGTGCGGTATCGCGGATCATGCGCTCATCTTCGGTCAATAAATTAGTGAACTGAAACGGATCTTGCCAATCAAATGCTGGGCGTGCCATGAGAACTCCGGTGCTGCCTGTTGATAAGTTGAGTGTGCGAGTTGTATGCACAAGTTGCTCTTAGATTAACCAAAATCAGCGCCAAACAAAAGCGCAACATTTGGTTACTTTTGGCACTTTGAGCCAATACGGCAATAGCGTACATTGGCGCCAATTGTTTTGCTGTGCGAATAATCAAAAAAGGACGATACCATGCATTCATTTTTTAGAATCATAGCGCTGGCGCTGCTGTTAACTGCCAGCCCCTTAAGCGCTATGGAGCCAGAATTACCGGCGCTTGAGGAGCTGGTGGCTGGTGATCTCGATGACGCTGAGGATTTCATCGATAAATATGTGAAGCGGCGTCCGCAGCACGCCGAGGGCCACTTCTATCGCGGTAATATTATGGCTATGCAGGCCGGTAACAGCACCATTTGGGCGCTGAGTTACGCTGGCAAGGCACTCGAGAGTTTCGAGAAGGCGGTGGAACTGAACCCGCAAAATCATCAGTATCGTATGGCATTAGCTAGCTTCCATTTCGCTGCGCCTGGCATAGCCGGTGGTGATATCGATGAAGCTTGGCGGCAAGTCGCAGCGTTAAAAGAGTTCGACCCGTTTCACGCTATGCAGCTGGAGCTAACGTTTTGGGCCGCGGACGAGGGTAAAACGCGCTACAACGAGCTGGTAGAAAACGCACTAAACTTGTATCCCACTGATCCACGTTTAGTGTTCCGGATAGCCATGAATGAGCAGAGCGCCAAGAATTATGCACAGGCGCAACAACATTTTTCTGTGTGCGCGAATGCCGACAATATCAGCGCCGCATTAGCTAATCCGCAGATCACTGTGCATCCCGATACCGCTCAACTGATGGAGCTGGCGCGGCTCAATTGTTTGTACCAGATTGGCCGTACCGCGGTGATCAGTGAGACAGACCTTAATGCCGGCATTGAGGCCCTTGATGCCTATTTGCAAGTCGGTCATTTGCATCGTACGTTACCGCCGCATGATTGGGCGCGCCTGCGCTTAGCGGCTTTGCTGATCATGGCTGAGCAACCCGACCAAGCGCGCACGCTCTTAGCGCAGGTCAAACCCAGCGATGACGCGATGAAAAAAGAGCACAAGGCGCTCAGTCAAAAGCTTTAACTACTGCGGCGCAGCCAGCACGATGCATTCAATCGGACACACCGGAATGCAGGCTGGCTGCGCGTAGAACCCTTCGCACTCGGTGCATTTATCGATATTAACTTGATAGTGCTTGGGGCCCATGAAAATCGCCTCATTAGGGCATTCGGGTTCACACATATCGCAGTTAATACAATCACTTTCTATGATGACAGGCATGATACCTCCTTTGCGGTAATGATCTGCGGCTCTTGAGCCATGGTTTTTATCAGCATAGCTAGCGCTGCTTCATGGTCAGTAAGGGCAACCGGTAGTGATAAATGCACCCGATGCCCAGCGCCCGGAACGCGCTTAAGTGCCTGCCCCTTAAGGTCGGAGAGGGCGGTGACGGTAAAAGCGCGGTTGCCCGTGGGCAGCATCAGCAGCAAGGTATCGCCCACGGCAAAGGCATTTTTTACCTCAACGACGGCTTTAGAGCCATGGCAATTCAGAAGTTCTCCCACCAATAATTGCTGACCGAGGCTATGGCTGGTGTCGTAATTTTGTAGCTCCATCGGCACATGGCGTTGTAAGAAGCCGGCAGTAAAACCGCGATTGGCCATACCATCTAAATCGCTCAAAAGCTGACGGTTAAAAGGTCGACCAGCCACGGCATCATCAATGGCTTGGCGATATACTTGAGCAGTACGCGCAACATAATAAGGCGACTTAGTACGGCCTTCTATTTTGACCGAGTGTACGCCCATGGTGGCTAGTGCCTCTACGTATTCCACCCCACGTAAGTCTTTGGAATTCATGATATACGTGCCGTGTAGGTCCTCATCCATCAGCATATATTCGCCAGGGCGTTGTGGCTCTTCCAGCAATACTGGACGATCAATCGGGTTGAACTGACCGATCTCATCTTCGGCGGCATCGGTGACCCGATACGGCCAGCGACAACTGTTGGTGCAGGCGCCTTGATTCGGGTCGCGTTTGTTGAAATAGCCGGATAACAAGCAGCGTCCGGAGTAGGCCATGCAGAGTGCGCCATGCACAAATACTTCAATTTCCATATCCGGACAACGCTGGCGGATCTCGGCAATTTCGCGCAGCTCTAGCTCACGCGAGAGAATAATTCGGCTGATGCCTTGCTGTTGCCAAAACTTTACCGCCGCCCAGTTGACGGTATTAGCCTGAACTGACAGATGTAGTGTTTGTTCAGGAAAGTGCTGGCGCATTAACATCACTACGCCGGGGTCGGACACAATCAGGGCATCGGGTTTTAACGCGACCACCGGCGCCATGTCAGTAACGAAGGTGGTTAGCTTGGCGTTGTGTGGGGCAATGTTGACCACCACGTAGAATTTCTTGCCACGGGTATGCGCTTCGGCAATCCCGATCGCT
>CAYXGO010000034.1:0-11626 GCA_964464575.1 uncultured Pseudomonas sp.
GCGCGAGCTTCGCTTGACTGAAATTCCGAAACTGGCTTAGTGCGAGTGCTTCAATATGCATATTACAGGCGCATTGGCATGACAACGTACAATGACGAGTCGTCCTCGCTATCTTCAATCAAGCCACTTGCATCTGGGCCCGATAGAGTTAACTTCACTTTGCTGCCTTGTACGGTATTCAATACATCAATCAGATAACTCACGTTAAAGCCAATTTCTAGCGAGTCACCCTGATAGTCCACTTCAATAATTTCTTCTGCAGTTTCTTGCTCTGGGTTATTAGCGGTTAAGCACATTTCACCAGAGCTCAGGCTAACACGTACGCCGCGATATTTCTCATTGGACAAAATAGCTGCACGTGAACAGGCATGCTTCAATAACTCGCGATCCGCAATCACCACTTTATCACCACCTTGCGGCAATACCCGGCGGTAATCAGGGAAACGGCCATCCACCAATTTAGAGGTGAAACTAATGCCGTTGGTTTCGACGCGAACATGGTTGGTGCCGATCGCAATTTTGATCTCGCTATCAGGGGAATCCAATAGGCGCATCAATTCCATCACGCCTTTACGTGGCACAATCACTTGGCGACCGGTCAAATTCGGTTGACCAATGGCACAGCTGCTCATCGCTAAACGGTGACCATCGGTTGCTACAGTGCGCAGCACGTTGGCGTCGGTTTCAAACAACATACCGTTCAAATAGTAGCGAACGTCTTGATTTGCCATAGAAAAATGCGTGGCTTCAATCAAGCCTTTCAAAATAGTCTGCGAGGTCACCAGCTGAATATCGCTGTCCCAATCATCGATATTGGGAAAATCTTCGGCAGGCAGGGTTGCCAGTGAGAACTTACTGCGACCTGAGCGCACCAGTGCCTTATCTTCAGCCGCGCTAAACTCTACGCTAGCGCCATCAGGTAAGCTGCGAATAATGTCTAAAAACTTTTTGGCCGGCACCGTGACCTGGCCGTCTACAGCTTTATCTACCGCGCAACGGGCAACAAGCTCGACTTCCAAGTCCGTACCAGTAAGCCGAATCTCGTCGCCGCTGACTTGAATCAGTGCATTTGAGAGAATCGGAATAGTATGTCGACGTTCTACGGCACCGCTCACAACTTGCAGCGGCTTCAGTAACGCATCTCGGCTAACGGTAAATTTCATCCCCACAGTCCCCTGTTGTTTACGCAGATAACGTACGAATTAAGTTGCGATAATCTTCTTTTATATCATTTTGAGCCTCTTTCAGGCTCTGAATTTGTCGGCATGCGTGCAGTACCGTGGTGTGATCACGACCACCAAAGGCATCACCAATTTCCGGTAAGCTATGGTTGGTGAGCTCTTTGGCTAACGCCATGGCTAATTGCCGTGGCCGTACCACCGATCGAGTGCGCCGCTTCGATAACAAATCAGACATCTTAATGTTGTAATACTCAGCAACAGTTTTCTGAATGTTATCAATAGTTACCAGCTTTTCTTGCGCGGCAATTAAGTCGCGTAATGCTTCACGAACAAAATCAATGGTGATCTGTCGCCCAGTCAAATTAACATTGGCCGCCAAACGATTCAAAGCGCCTTCGAGTTCTCGCACGTTGGACCGTAAGCGTTTGGCGATAAAAAACGCCACCTCATGAGGCATGGTTATACCACGCTCTTGTGCCTTGCGTATTAAAATTGCCACCCGGGTTTCTAACTCTGGCGGCTCAACAGCTACGGTCAAACCCCAACCAAAGCGCGAACGCAAGCGATCCTCCACACCCTCAATCTCTTTTGGGTACAAGTCAGAGGTCATAATGATCTGCTGGTTGCCTTCAAGCAAGGCGTTAAAGGTATGAAAGAACTCTTCTTGTGAGCCCTTTTTATTAGCAAAGAAATGGATATCGTCAATAAGCAACGCATCTACCGAGCGGTAATAGCGCTTAAATTCGTTCATGGTATTGTTTTTTATCGCATTAACCATGTCTTGCACGAATCGTTCAGCACGCATATAGAAGACTTTAGCGTCTTTCTTGTGAGCAATAATACCATTGCCTATGGCGTGCAATAAGTGCGTTTTACCCAGACCGGTACCGCCATACACAAACAGTGGGTTGTATACACCGCCTGGATTTTCAGCCACTTGCAGCGCCGCAGCGCGAGCTAATTGATTCGACTTACCCTCGACGAAGTTATCAAAGGTGTACTCGGGGTGAATATTGCACTCAAAGATGGGTAGCACCGTACCGTCGTTGTCCCAAGGGGTTGGGCGTCGTGGTGGCGAGCCAACCGCTGCGGGGGCAGTAGGGCGAACTGGGGTACGACCAGCGGGTTTTTGCGGGGCATCATCGGCTTTAGCCAGACGGCCCACTTCAAAACCAACGTTCGGCGTTTTTATACCTTTATCAGTGGCGATCTCACCTAAGAAATGGCTGATCATTGTCAGGTACTTATCTTTCACCCAATCTATGACATAAGAATTCGGTGCGTAGAGGATAAGTGTTTCATCGCGCAGTTCAGCCTGCAGCGGTTTGATCCAGGTGTTAAAATGCTGCGTGGTCAACTCGCTTTGTAGTCGTTCAGAGCAATGTTGCCAAAGCGCTTGATTCACCCTTGTCTCCCTGCTGATGCTGTTATTATTATTGGCTTGCGCGGACACTTGATGATTCGGAGAATGGAGATGATGACCACCCACCAAATACTGCAATGACGACGCAAATAGGATGACTTGATTGTACTGAAGTAGTGCTCAGATCGCTAGCCTCAGGGCAAAATAATGCGATGAATTGCTGCTTTGTTATCCACAATCAAAAACCGCCAGAAAGGCTTTCTGTGGATAGCTTTTAGCGTTGACTTTGATCCTTTTTACCGATAGAATTCGCGCTCTTAATTTTAGGCAACCCGAATACGGATTAACGTCATGAAAAGAACATTTCAACCAAGCGTCCTGAAACGCAAACGCACTCACGGTTTCCGTGCTCGTATGGCTACCAAGAAAGGCCGCCAAGTTTTGGCTCGCCGTCGTGCCAAGGGCCGTAAAGTACTGTCTGCGTAATTGAACACGCTTAAGTACGGACGGGAGTTAAGATTGTTAACTCCCGCTCACTTTCAGCAAGTCTTTAACAATCCCCCCGTCAAAGCTGTCACGGCTGAATTGACTTTTTTAGCTGTACCCAATCAACTCAATCATGCGCGTATTGGTGTCACGATTTCAAAGAAGCGTGCCAAACGAGCTGTTGATCGCAATCGCATAAAACGACAGATTCGCGAGTCATTTCGGCTGAAACAGTATAAAATACCGGCATTCGATATCATTGTGATTGCCAAGAACGGCGTAGTTGAGCTAACTAACGACGACTTGCAAGACCGACTGAACTATTTATGGCGAACTATAAGCAAGCGTTGCGAGCAATTCCTATTGGCTTCATCCGCCTCTACCAATGGCTAATTAGCCCGTTGTTAGGCCCGCGTTGCCGCTTTCAACCAACCTGTTCGCAGTACGCCATAGAAGCTATCGAAAAGCATGGTATGATGCGGGGCTTCTGGCTTGCCATGAAACGCATCGGCAAATGTCATCCCGGACACCCGGGCGGCTACGACCCGGTTCCACGACGTAACAAAGAGACGAAGGACTTATGAATTCGCCACGTTCCATTTTGTTTATCGCTTTCTTAGTAGTGAGCTTTTTTCTCTACCAAAGTTGGCTGATTGATACCGCTCCTCCTGGCACACAGCCAGTACAGCAACAACAAACGACTGTTCCAACCGCTGATACCGGTGTGCCGATTGCTACTGCCGACACAGCTGTACCAGAAGCAACGTCGCTTGAGCAACAATTACCGAGCCCTACCACAAGCACTGTCAGCCGGCAGCGTGTTCAGGTTTCAACCGACTTATTAAAGGTTGAGATTGATCCGCTCGGTGGCGACATCGTTATGGCCCAACTGACTCAGTTTGGCCGTACCCAAGATTCAGAAGAACGCTTTGAACTGTTACACCCAACCGCCAACAATCTGTATGTGGCGCAATCAGGATTAGTCGGCACCCATGGCACCGATACCAGTGCTGGGCGGCCAACGTTCTATGTGGAACAATCAAGCTACAACATGACCGCTGACACGCTTGAAGTGCCGATGACGTTGCAGCTAGATGACGGCAGCAGCATCACCAAAACCTTCGTGTTTAAAGCCGGTTCATATGCCGTTGATGTGGTTTACACCATCAATAACGCCGGCGCTGAACACAAACAAATGCAGTTCTATGCGCAACTGAAGCAAATTATTGCCGAAGCTTCAGGCAACATGATGATGCCGACTTATCGCGGTGCGGCCTACTCATGGGACGAAGAACGCTACGAGAAATACGCCTTTGACGACATGCGTGAAGCACGCCTCAACCGCAGCACTGAAAAGGGTTGGGTGGCGATGTTGGAGCATTACTTCGTATCAGCGTGGATTCCGCGTACTGAAGGCGTTAAGAACCTCTATTCACGCGTCATCAACGGTGACCAAGCTATTATCGGCTTACAGTACCCTGTCACTACCGTGGCGCCGGGTGCTAGCGCGGAAATTCGCTCCACCTTGTTTATTGGTCCAAAAGACCAAGACGCTATGGAATTGGTTGCTGATGACCTGAATTTGACCGTGGATTACGGTTTCTTGTGGTGGTTAGCACAGCCAATCTTCAAATTACTGCAGATTTTACAAGGCTTCTTAGTGAACTGGGGCCTGTCGATTATTGCAGTCACCATTATCATCAAAATGCTGCTCTACCCGTTGACCAAAAAGCAGTATGTGTCGATGGCGAAAATGCGCATGATTCAGCCAAAATTACTGGCACTGCGCGAGCGCTATGGCGACGACCGTCAAAAAATGTCGCAAGCCATGATGAAGCTCTACAAAGACGAGAAAGTGAACCCGCTCGGCGGCTGTTTACCGATGTTGCTGCAATTACCCATCTTCTTAGCACTGTACTGGGTGTTATTGGAGTCGGTTGAACTGCGCCACGCACCGCTGTTCCTGTGGATAGAGGACTTATCGGCTAAAGACCCGTTCTATATTCTGCCGATATTAATGGGCGCATCCATGTTCGTGATGCAGAAGTTGCAGCCAACCCCTGCAACCGACCCAATGCAGCAGAAGATCCTGCAGTATATGCCGGTGATCTTTACCGTATTCTTCCTGTGGTTCCCATCAGGTTTGGTACTGTATTGGTTAAGCAACAACTTGATTACTATTGCGCAAATGCAGTGGATTTATCGTGGCCTTGAGAACCAAGGCATGATGGAACGCCGCAAAAAGTAACGGTGTAAGCCCATGGCAGATGCACTCAGTAACGATACCATTGTCGCCCAAGCGACCCCACCCGGTCGTGGTGGTGTTGGTATTGTTCGCATCAGTGGGCCGATGGCCAAAACAGTGGCCGAGCGCATGCTCGGTCATTGTCCTCCGCCCCGTAAAGCAGAATTTCTTCCCTTTCGCGATTTAGACGGCAACCTGCTCGATGAGGGTATTGCATTATTTTTTGCTGGCCCCAACTCCTTTACCGGCGAAGATGTGCTGGAACTGCAAGGTCACGGCGGCCCCGTATTAATCGACATGATCGTCAAAGCGGTGCTAGATTTTCCCGACATTCGGCCGGCCCGCCCAGGCGAATTCAGTGAGCGTGCATTCTTAAACGACAAACTTGATCTCACCCAAGCCGAAGCCATTGCTGATTTGATTGAAACCACCTCGGAACAGGCCGCTAAAGCCGCGCTACAAAGCTTACAGGGCGGCTTTTCTCATGAGATTGATAAACTGGTGGACGCCGTCATTCACTTACGCATGTACGTGGAAGCAGCGATTGATTTTCCCGATGAAGAAATTGATTTTCTTAGCGACGGTAAAGTGGCCGGTGATCTCGACAGTATCATTGACCAGCTGCACGAAGTGACCGTACAAGCCAAGCAAGGCTCGTTACTACGCGAAGGCATGAAAGTGGTGATTGCGGGTCGCCCCAATGCCGGTAAATCCAGCTTGTTGAACGCCTTAGCTGGGCGTGAATCGGCCATTGTGACCGCCATTGCTGGTACTACCCGCGATGTCCTGCGCGAACATATTCAAATTGATGGCATGCCGCTGCATATCATCGATACTGCGGGCTTACGTGACAGCCCCGATGAAGTGGAGCAGATTGGTATTCAGCGCGCTTGGCAAGAAATTCGCAGCGCCGACCGCGTGCTATTCATGGTCGATGCCAGCGAAACCAACGCCGTGCATCCCGCCGATATTTGGCCGGAGTTCTTCGCTGAATTGCCTGATGAGCTGCCCTACACGGTGATCCGCAATAAAGTAGATTTGAGCGCCGAACCGGTGGCAATTGACCACATTGCCGGCATTCCAGTCGTGCATCTGTCGGCCAAAACCGGCCATGGCATTGAGCTTTTGCGCGAGCACTTAAAGCACTGTGTGGGCTACCAAGCCACTAACGAAGGTAGCTTCATGGCCCGTCGCCGTCACCTCGATGCGCTGGACCGTGCCCGTGAGCACTTACTGTTAGGTCGCGACCAGCTGGAACAGCACTTGGCGGGCGAATTGCTGGCCGAAGAACTGCGCCTCACCCAGCAACACCTCAACGAAATCACCGGCGAATTCACCTCCGATGACCTGCTCAGCAAGATCTTTGGCAGCTTCTGTATCGGCAAATAGCCCCTACGGTGCTACCCAGCGCGGTTCTTGCGCACTCAAAACCACCGCTTTGCTGCCAACGCCTTCAATAATGAGCTTATGATCGCCGATTTGGCTAAAAATGTCGTTTATCTGCACCGATGTAAGCTGGTCTAGCGGACAACCACCATGACCATGCAGCACTATATAGTCTTGCCCACCATAGACGCTGCGCTCGGCATGCACCAATGGCAATACCTCAAGCGGGCAATCGTCATTAAAGGCCAAGCGGCTGCGCATAAAGGCATTGAATTGCGGTTGCTGGGCGACCAGTAGTTCGGCGCCAAGTAAGCGTTGCTCGGCATCCACTAAAAATGGTGCTAACACCGCTAAATCATGCTCCACCACGCGCCAGCTCCAATCAAATTCATTGGGGTGATCATGGCCACTGGCAACCTCAATAAAACTGGTACTGAAGCGATGCGCCACAGCAGTGCTGCTGAGCAGCACAAGCACTAATGCGATGCTTAAACGGATCATGGTTGTAACTCCTTGGCGGCAGCCAATAACTGTTGGTCAAAAGGTTCCTGCGCGACGTCGCTATTATGCCGCGCCCATTCCAATGCGCGTTCGGCATCGGCGGTGACATAAGTAAAATAATAAGCGAGATCGGCCGCATGTAAGCGGTCGCCACGCAACACGCGAATATCAATGCGTTGCTGAGCTAACTCGCGCCAGCAGCTGCTCTGCTGCGACACCTGCTCGGCATGGGCAAAACGTACAATCAAGCTATCCACCGGTATGGCATTGGTGGTTGGGCAGCCACCAGCAATCGTTAACGCTTCAGGCGCTCGCTCGGTGGTCACTAAAATCTCAAGAATCTGCTTCTGCATGACGACCGGCTGTTGCTGATACTGGCGGTACTGCAACCAGTGTAATGCCTCGTCATAGGCACCTAATAAGTGCGCTTGCTCGGCTAATAGTTGGCGCCGCCACAAGCTCAGTTCAGAGCTGGCATCGTTATTGCGTGCATGCAGTGCTTTCAGCACAGGATAGCTGCTACTGAGCTCGCCGTTGCGGCCTTTTACTTCCAGTAAGCAGGTTGCGGTCACATCTATCGGTGCGTAATCAGCTAATTGCTGACAGGCACGCTGTGCTGCCGCAGTATCAGCCTGGGTTAACGCAATACGCGCCTGCATCAAGTAGATGGTGGCACGATAATGCCTCTGCTCATAGGCGTTCTGCAACGCCGCTAGTGCCTCGTCAAAACGATGCTCAAATTGCAATACATCAGCCCGCGACACCCACCATAAGGCTTGTTGCTGCGCACTGAGTTGGGCTAATTGCGGTTGTACCGCCTGCCATAAATCGTCGGCTTTATCATGTAAATCATGCTGAGCTTCCTGTTTGCCGGCAGTCACATACTGGGCATACTGTTCAGCGTCAGAAAAAGGGGCTGCGGCACAAGTGCCGCAACCCAACGCAGAACAACTTAATAGGACCGCTAAGGCGCGTCCAACGTTAGTCATTACCACCTACCTCACCGGCCGCTACCAGATCATCGAACTCAGCCGTATCTAACACGTCTTGTTGAAAATCACGGGCGTTGACCGTTAACGGTTCGTCGTTAATGGTTTGCTCATAGGCTTGGCGCACCACAGAGCGCAGTGATACCGCTAAAGCATCAATACGAATAGTTACCGTAGCGGTGGCTGTTAAAGCACCATCAGACACCCGAAAGCTAAAGCTATCGTCGCCGACATATTCAGCATTTGGGGTGTAACTATAGGAGCCATTCGCGGCAATCATCACCGCACCATTTTGCGGCTCATCAGCAACACTAAAGGTTAAGCTATCACCATCGCTGTCTGAGCCGACCAACTGCCCCATAAACACCGTATCAGCGCTGGCCATCACACTGGCAGCTTGGGCTTGTGGGGCAGTATTCACCATCGGTTCATCATCTGAGCCGTCGCAACCAGCCACCACCAAACTAACGGTGATGACTAGAGCAAGTTGTTTCATCAATACCTTCATGATTGCTCTCCTTACTGTGGTGAGCCGGCTAATGGCGTGGTTAAGAACGGGAAGCTTTGGTCAAAGAAGCTGGCGTCTAACGGCGCACCGTCGGTAAATGGTGCAGTACCGACATTGGCGTCTGCTGGAGCACAAAAGCCAAGGTTAGTCGGTTGGCTATTCACCGGAATATCGTGGCATAACGCACCCATCACCACGCGCAGGGCAATATCAACCACGTCATCACCTGGGCGACGACCATTCGGGAAACCAGCCAAGTCATTACCTGCTACTCCAAACGGTGACTGTAATTCCGCCGCTGTTGCTGGAATACCGGTGTTAAGGCGCAACATTTCTGATGCGGTAACCGTAGCCTGTTGATTCACACCAGCAAACCCGGTCAAGAATGCCGCTACCAGATCGGTGCGCGGATAATTGGTCGGTGCAATGGTGTCAAAATTGGTATTCAAGGTCGCGTTCACCGCATCTTTGAATAACAAATCTAAAATCACCGGCAAGGTTGGGTTGGTGACATAGGTGGCAAACTGGCCATCGTCTGACGGGTGCGCAGATGAAAAGCGATCTTTGTCATCGATACCAATCACCAGCTCGTTCACCAACGGTGAACCTAAGCGTGATACTTGCACTAACGCACCGCCGTTCACTTCAGGCTTGGCTAAGCTAGCATTGGGATTAAGAATGCGGGCTTGCGGCAAGCTGGCTGTGGTCCATGCGCCAATAACGCCATTACCATCACCGGTCAAACATGACTTAGGCACTTCTAAAGCAATGGTGTTGACGTTTTTATCGCGCAAGTCATCGTTAGCCGCTGACTGGGTAATACCACCTGGGAAGCCGCCGCCATCACCAGCACCTGCAGAGCTATCGCCCTCAACCGGCACATAGTTGACTAAGTCAAAGGTTTCACCCAAGTTGACCACAAATGGATCTTTGCGTTGGCCGACAAAGACGCGGCCTGGGGCGTCGCAATTCGGAATGTTGATATCGTAAACGTATTGGTCGGCATATGCCTGATACTCAGCGCTACTACCAAAGGTTTTTTCGCCGGCATAAGCGTATGGCTTCACAAACGATTGCTCGCCATTGGCCCCCATAACGGCACTACGCATGCCCGATTGCTGGGCACCTGAGACCACCGAAATGGCATAGGTTTCGCTGAAATTCAAGGCACCATTGTTACCGGCGGCGATAGTGCCAACGTGCTTCAACGGCACACTGACTTCAACGCCATCAGGACCAACCGGCAATTTCACCCCACCATTCGGTAGCGCGTTAGTAAAGCGGAATTCGAAGGTTAAGTCTTCAATCGCATCGCCATCGGAATCGATATGCACGGCATAGACTGCGGCAGGATCCATAGCAAAGTAATTGGGACCACCGTAACTATCTTGCAACGGAATATAGTTGGCCAATGCCACTACGTAATCTTCGCGACCCGCTTGGTAGCTATTAAATAAATAAAAGTCGGTGGAATCTAAGGTTGGAAAGCGCGCGACATTCGGCGCCTCACGGTGACTCGACGCGAACGCGGCAGAAGCGCAAGCCATCGCTGCAACCAATGCCGTGGTAGATAAAATAATTTTATTCATGATAAAGCCCTCTTGATCGTTAGTGGTTCTAGGTCAAACCCGAAGTTTTCCTATAACTCTGTGCGGGTCTGACCAAGTAACGACCAAGTGGGCCGGTTAGATGCAACTTTTTTAAAGAATAATTAAATCGGTGGTATAAAGCACCGGTCCGGTTGGAACTGACAGCGGTGAACCACCTAATGGCTCACGGCTGACGGCCAAGGCGGCAACGTCATTTAAATCAACCGCTGCGGCGATAGCTAACAGCACTTCACCCTGCTGCGGCAAAAGCCCCAGCGACACCGGATCAGTGCCATCGGTTGGCAACATCCACAATTGATAGTCTTCATTAATCAACGGTTCAATAGCGCCCACAGCGGCCACTCTTAACTGCTGCTGGCGTTGCTCAATCAACCACAGTGTGCGAGCTTGCTGGTTCTGAATCACCGCAACCCGATCAATGATGGCAGTATCCGGCGGGGTAACTAGGGTCATTATCGCTAAGTTGGCCACCAGTAACACGCTGGCCACTGCGGCAGTAAGCCATGGCCAGGTCCAGCGTTTTTGCTGCGCCGGCGCTAACCAACCCAAACGCTGCTGAATACCGCGCCAGACTCGCTCATGCGGCGGCAACGGCGGCAAAATATCGGTTAATTCGTGCAGATGTTGTTCCCAAAATGCTACTTCGCTACGCAGTTTTGGGTAGTCCATCAATAATCGTTGAAAGCGCCGCCGCGCTGCGCCGCGCATACTGCCGACCACATAACGTGCGGCCAACTGATGTTGTAATTCGGTGTGGTTATAGTTCATCGTTGTAGGCACCTTTTCAAACTGTCCAAGCCACGGCGGATCCAGCTCTTCACCGACCCCAACGCCTCACTCAAATGATCACTCACCTGCTGATGGCTCAAGCCAAACACAAAGGCCAACTGAATACATTGCCGTGTAGCCGGTTGTAACTCCGCCATACAATCTTGTAGTTGCCGCGATTGCTGCAATTGATCAAAGGAGCTATCAAGCGCCTCAACACTTGGTAACTCATCAAAATCATCCGCTGATAGTTCTTGGTTGGCGCGATTACGCAGTACATCAATAGAGCGATAACGCACAATACTGATCAGCCAGCTCATCACTGAGCCCTTACTGACATTGTAATCGGCGGCGTTATGCCAGACTTTTATGAAGGCATCTTGCAGCGTTTCTTCCGCCCAGTCATTGCGCCGAACAATACTCAAACTAACGCTAAATAGCTTCGCAGAGGTGGCCTCATAGAGGCGCTTAAATGCGGCCGAATCACCAAGCGCCACATAGTGCAAGTCGCGTTCTAAACTATCGGGGGTTGCCATACTTTGGGTTCCTTTTGGTGCAGTATTAGAACTAGATTCGATTAAAGCACCTT
>CAYXGO010000035.1:0-11146 GCA_964464575.1 uncultured Pseudomonas sp.
GGCGCGATGGCCCGGTGCTTAGCCCAGGCTTACGTTACGAAAATTACCGCTTACGAGCGCGCGTTGACAGCCTGTTTACCGAGCGCTACCCCAATACCGAAGTGACTGACTTAAGCCATGATGCTTGGCTGCCCAAATTGGGGCTGTTATGGCCAGTCACTGATGATCTGGAATGGTTTGCCCAGTATGCGCGTGGCTATCGGGCACCACCATTTTCTGATGTGAACGTGGGTCTGTACTATCCGCAGTTTGGCGTGTTGGCGATTCCTAACCCAGATTTAAAATCCGAGCGCGGTTACACTTTTGAAACCGGTATACGCTGGCGCAGTGGTGATAGCGCAGTAAGCGTTACTGCTTATCACAATAAGTATCGCGATTTTATTCAGAGCCGCGCACCGTTGGGTTTTGACCCAGATCGACAGGCCAATATTTTCCAATCGATTAACCGTGACCGGGTTACCATTGAAGGCCTCGAAGCACAGTGGCAGCAGCAGTGGACACGCCAATGGGCTACTGATGTATCGGTTGAATATGCGCGCGGCACCGACAACAGCACTGGTTTAGCACTGGCCGAAGTCGCGCCGCCACGACTGGTCTCTGAGTTACGCTACGAGGCTGCCAATGGCGATTGGGAATCACGGTTGCTAGTGACTGCAGCCCGCGGTCAACGCGATCTACAAAGTAGCCGCGGGGTAGCCTTATTTTCGGCACCGGGATATCTGACTGTGGATTGGTTGAATCGCTGGTTTATCAATGCCGATATGACCCTAAGTGCTGGTATCTTTAACCTTACCGACCGTCAGTATTGGCGCAATTCACGGGTTAGTGGCTATAACGCAACGGAAGTGACTATTCCCATTTTGGCTGAATCAGGGCGCTCAGTTGGGCTGGCATTTAACCAGCGTTTTTAAAAAAGATCGCAAAAGTAGTTGACAGAAAACTGTTTCGCCTCTATATCGTCACTGTCGCATAGAGGCGCACACATTTTCCTGTAGTTGTTGGTCTGGAGGATAGGCACACAATGGCAAACGCTAACCGTGATCAGATTATCAAGAAGCCGTTTAACGACTTCAAAAACTACCCATACGGCTTCGCCCGTTCGGGTGATTTCTCAATTCGTGAAAGTGATTTAATTAGCAAGTACGGTAGTTTGATTTCAGCTTTAGTGGCCGGTGACCTAGAGCCGCAAAACGCCGAAGAACAATCGCTGTTAGCGGTTGCGCGTGGCGAAAAAGCCGCCGAAACCCCAGCCGAAAAGGCCTGGTCAAAATACCATGCTCGCATCAACCGCCCGAAAGTTGGCAGCATGTACGGCAAAAGCCGTTACACCGACGACGCCTTCGAAATTAGCGGTGGCGGTGGCGACGACGACGACATCGTCGTCGAGGACTAATCGCTAACAATGAGTTACCCTAACTAATTCCACCTTATGGCGGTAAAAGGCCAAGTCGTTCACCGATTTGGCCTTTTTTGTTATGCAATGCCACGAAAAAATATTGGCCCCACGGTTCGCTAACGAACAGACAGACCTCGCTCAACCAACTAACCTAGACGTTGAAAATGGCTAGATTGACTTCCTCGTCGAGACATCACAATCAACCAAGAAGGCACGGTCCAATATTGGGCAGGTAAGACGTTTTAACGGAGAACAGCTATGAAAAATAAACTTTCTATTTTAACAGTACTTGGTGTTGCGTTAGGTCTAAGCAATGTGGCTACGGCAGATACTGCATCAGGTCTAATGACGGTTACGGCCGCTGTAGGCGAAGCCTGTTCGGTGAGCGCGTCAACCTTAATATTCCCAACCCTTTCGCCATTTGCGAACTCTGATGTCATGGCTGATACCGCGGGCTCGCTGATGATTGCCTGCACTGCAGCTACCTCACCATTGATCTGGTCTGACACACCACGCATTCTCACTGGCCCGGGCGCCGGCGTGGTTGAAATTCCTTTTAATCTAGGCCAAACGAATGTCACGGTGCTGACCAATGCGCTGCCGGTTATAGTTGCCGGTGAAGCCATTGCTGCTCCGTTCGTTGCCAATGGCACGGAACAGGCGGTACCGATATTTGGCTTAATTAAGGCGGTCGACTACGCAGGCAAAGCACCTGGTCTTTATTCAACAGTTATCACCATCAATGTTAACTATTGATTCTGATCGCAAATTAGGTGTGGGGCCGAACCGAGGGAACGTATATCGGTTGGTGGTAATGGCCCTTGCTAGTTGGTTTTCTAGCACCACACTGGCGGTAATTATTTCGCCAGTGAAAGTGGAATTATCCCCAGCCCATCCGGTGGTGACCATTACGGTCACCAACGATTCCGATGTGGCAATGATTTTGCAAAACCAAATTCTAGCCTGGACTCAAGTGGATGGTGAAGACCAGCTTGAAGAGAGTAATGACTTGCTGGTGGCGCCAATGATTGCCCAAATATCACCTCGGGCAAGCCAGGTTTTTCGCGTCACCCAACGGCATCAAACTGCAGTCATAACAGAACGCGCCTATCGACTGGTGCTGGATGATATTAGTAGTACTGCACGTCCGATTGACGCTGAAGTGGTTAATTTCGTGTTCTCGCATCGGCTGCCGGTATTTATTGCCGGAACCAGCACCGTAGGGCCGCAACTGCAGCTTGGCATATGCCCAGCGGCTATTGAGCTGGGCTGCGTGCGGCTAACCAACGCCGGCGATAGCTATGCGCAAGTGCAAAAGCTGATGGTAACCGGCACGGATTGGCAGCAAGAACTGGGCGCTGGTACGCGTATTTTGGCGGGCTCTTGGCTGCAGTGGACGTTTGCTTCACCGCCGCTGTCGGTTGGCCAATTGACTATCACGGCGGATACCACTGCCGGTAGAGCTATATTTGAACTGCCAAATCCGGCCCTACTTCTCTCACCAATAGGCTCTAATGCTCATGAGCCTCATTGAATTGCGTCGTCAGTTCTACATAGTTGTCATGCTAGCCGCCTCTGTGCTGGCTTTTATGGCGGCGGCGGCGGAGCCTAGCAACGCCATTGGCCGCGCCGAAACGTTGTTGCTCAATGTCACCATCAACACCCAATTGTTACCCAATGTCGTTCGTGCGGAACAACTCGCAGATGGCCGCCTCGCGCTTGCCGTAGCAAGCTGGAACGCCGCACATTTGCGGCTACCGGCCGGCGAGCCGCTGCTGCTCCCAGATAACCAATATGGTTACGTCCTTGAAGCGGTTTCCGGTCTGACCTATCGCCTTGATCGCAGTCAAATGTTGTTGGCAATTACCGCACCGGCATCGGCATTTACCACCACTGCCATCAACCAGCAAAGTGTCGCGGTGGTGCTGCCAAACATCGTGCAGCCGGGTTTCTATCTTGATTATGATTCCAGCATAAGTAGCGGTGACCATGGCTATGAAAGCCACGGCGTATTGCTTGAAGGGGTTGCTTTCAGTAACTGGGGAGCCGCGGTATCGGGCCTGTTAGTCACCGGTGATCGCCACCATAATCAAACCATTCGTACCGAAACTTACTGGCGCAAAGATCTGCCAAGTCCAATGGAAACTCTGGTGGTCGGCGACACCATAGGCGATGGCGGTGCGTGGAGCCGACCTGCTCGCTACGCGGGGATCCGTTGGGCTCGAGATTTCTCGTTGCGGCCCGGCTTCATTGCGATGCCGATGCCTAGTCTTTCGGGCACGGCTGCGTTGCCATCGACCATAGACGTATTAATCAATAATCAACGCCGACGAACCGACCAAGTCAACCCCGGCCCATTTGAGTTGACCAATGTGCCGGTGACCAATGGCGCCGGTGAAATCAATCTGATCGTGCGCGATTTACTTGGGCGCGAGAGCATTATCAATCAGAGCTATTATTTTTCGCCACGCTTACTGGCCAAAGGTCTGTCAGACTTTTCGGTCGAGGCGGGGTTTTTGCGGGAGAATTACGGCGTACAAAGCAACGACTATGATAATAACGGCTTCATTGCCGGCACCAGACGTTATGGACTGAGCTCGGCATTGACCGGTGAGGTTCGCTTTGAAGCACAGCAGCAACGCCAGGCTATCGGCGTCGATTTAGTGGCCTTGCTGGGTACTTTTGCGACCATTGAAGCGGCGCTGGCAACGGCTCGAACCGATGATGGTCAAGGTAATCATTATCTACTGGGCTTGGAGCGTCGCACCGCAGCGGGTAACGCGTCGTTACGTTGGGAGTACTTTGACCGAGATTTTGTTCAATTTGCCGCGCTACCGAGCGAGCTCCGGCCACGCCAACGCATCAGCGCAAGCCTTGGTGCACTGCTGTCGGGTCATGTCTCTACGGCTATCAATTACACGGTACAGAAAGCGTGGGATGAGAGTCAGCTGGAGCTACTAACCGCCAACTTAGGTGTGACCTTAGCCGATGGCATCTATCTCAGTAGTTATGCCAGTAAAGATCTTGGCACTGAAGGAGGTTGGAGTGCTGGTATCACGGTCAATCTGTCCCTCGGGAAACAGCGTTCAGCAAGTGCAAGCACCAACACCGGTAGCAACCGCGATACCATCAACCGAGCCGAGCTGAGCCAATCACCGCCGGGCGGTCCTGGTTCGGGCTGGCGTTTGGCGGTGAGTGATGATCCAAATCAACGCTGGCGCATGGGGTTGAGTCGCAATACTAATTTTGGCAGTTTTAGAGCCGAAGCCACCGACACCATCAACGACCCAGCGGTTCGCTTGGGGGCAAGTGGTTCTATCGGCTGGTTGGGTGGCCATGCCTTTGCCGTTCGCACCATTGGTGCTGGAAGTTTTGCGGTTGTTAAGGTCGATAGCATTGCGAATGTTCCGATCTATCGCAGCAATCAGCTGATCGCCACCACTAATGCCAGTGGTATGGCGTTGGTCCCTGATCTACTGCCTTATCAGCAGAATCCACTCACCATTAACCCAATTGAACTTCCTTTTGATATAGAAATTCAGAGTGTCCGCGAGGTTACGGTACCCTATGCACGGAGTGGGTTAGTGGTTAATTTTCCGGTGTATCGATCACGCAATGCCCTGGTCGTACTCCACCAGCGCGATGGCTCAGTTGTACCCGCTGGTGCCCGAGTCACGGTATCGCCTAACGAAACCAGTTTTATTGTCGGCAAACGTGGCGAGGCCTACCTGATGGACCTTACCGATAGCAATCACCTAACCGTGCAATGGCCGGATCACGTCTGTGAATTGCTGCTACCACTTGACCCTGCGGGACCAAGCGAGCCGCGCATTGGCCCGGTAACTTGTGGAGAACGACCATGAATGCAGCAGTAATGCGATGTGGCGGTGTGTTAATGGGCTTGGCCGCGGTGCTTATCAGTTCTGTGGCTCAGGCCGCTAGCTGCCAAGTCAGCGCTTCGGGTATTAACTTTGGGAGCTTCAGCCCGCTGACGCTAAACGTTGTCGATAGCACCGGCAACATTACGGTGAACTGTATTGATGTTGTTGCGTACTCGGTTGCCCTTTCAACCGGAAATGGCAGCTACAATATGCGCAATTTGGTATTAGGCACCAATACGCTGGACTACAACCTGTATCGTGATGCGGCTTACCAGCAAGTGTGGGGCGATGGCAGTGGTGGCGGCAACTTCCTGGTATCCGGAGCAAACCCAGTCAACGGCCAGGATTATGTCCATACCGTTTATGGCCGCATTAACCTGAGCACCCATCGTGGTGCTCAGGTCGGCACTTATGCTGATAGCATCAGTATCATCGTCAACTATTAGCGGCTAACAGCCTGTTCCCGATTCACAGCCCGATATCCAATGTCGGTGCGGTAGTATGCATCAGCCCAGTTGATCTGGGCGACCCCCTGGTAGGCCAGTTGCTGTGCTGCGCTCACCGTGTCACCCATAGCGGTCACGCACAAAACGCGTCCGCCGGCGGTGACTAGCTCGCCAGCACCGTTATGCTGGGTGCCAGCGTGGAACACTTTGCAACCAGTGGCTTCAGCAGCGTCGATACCGCTAATTACATCACCACCACGATAATCATCGGGATAACCACCCGCAGCCATCACTACGCCTACGGTAGCGCGCGAATCAAAGTCAATCTGGTGCTGGTGCAGCTCAGCCTGACAAGCGGCCAAACACAATGCCACCAAGTCAGACTGCAAGCGCAGCATAATCGGCTGGGTTTCTGGGTCACCAAAGCGACAGTTGTATTCCAGTACTTTGGCGGTGCCATCGGGGGCAATCATCAAGCCAGCATACAAAAAGCCGGTGTAAGGGTGGCCTTCTGCTGCCATGCCTGCAACAGTTGGTGCAATCACATGGTCCATCACCCAGTTGTGCACCGCAGGGGTCACCACCGGTGCTGGTGAGTAAGCACCCATACCACCGGTATTGGGGCCTTTATCACCGTTATCGCGGGCCTTATGGTCTTGGCTGGAGGCGAACGGTAAGGCTGTTTTGCCATCCACCATCACGATAAAGCTGGCTTCTTCACCAACTAAAAACTCTTCAATAACCACCCGGCTACCGGCATCGCCAAAGCGATTTCCCGCCAGCATGTCGTCAATAGCTGCCTCGGCTTCGCTGAGCGTTTGCGCAATGATCACGCCTTTACCGGCGGCTAAACCATCGGCTTTAATGACGATAGGCGTACCTTGCTCGCGCACGTAGGCTTTGGCTAAGTTGATATCGGTAAAGGTGCCGTAAGCTGCTGTGGGAATGCCATGGCGGGCCAAAAAGTCTTTACTAAAGGCTTTCGAGCCTTCTAGCTGCGCAGCTGCTTGGGTTGGCCCAAAAATGGTTAACCCAGCGGCACGAAACCGATCGACCACAGCTTTCACCAACGGCGCTTCTGGGCCGACAATAGTCAGCCCGATCTGCTGTTGTTGAGCGAATGCTAATAGCCCATCTATATCCGTTGCGGCAATAGCAACATTGTGCAATTTGGCCTCGTTGGCGGTACCCGCATTACCGGGGGCAACATAGACTTGGGTCACTAGCGGCGATTGCGCTGCTTTCCAAGCCAAAGCATGTTCGCGGCCACCGCCGCCGATTACCAAAACATTCATGCAATTACTCGTTGGTTGTAGTTGGTTTAACAAATTTCAAGGTAAAGCGGTCACTTTCGCCAATGGCAAGATACTTCTCACGCTCCTCATCACCTAAGCGCAAGCTAGGTGGTAAGGTCCACACGCCACGGGGGTGGTCGGCGGTATCGTTGGGGTTGGCGTTGATGTCGCTGTCATCGGCTAGCACAAAGCCTGCGGCTTCAGCATAGCGAATCACTAAACTCTCTTTGACATAACCTGATGTTGCCATGTCTTCGTCAGCGCGATCTTCGGGTAAGCGGTGATCAACCACACCCAGCACACCACCCGGCTTCAGCGCGGTGTAGAAGGTGGCAAAGGCGCCGGCTAAGGCTTCGTCACTGCCACCCATGTACCAGTTATGCACGTTGCGGAAGGTCAGTACCACATCGGCGCTACCCGCCGGGGCAATAGCGCTTTGCTCAAGTGGTGCGAATTCAGTCAGTTGCACCTTGCTAAAGGCGTCATCCGACGCGATACGGTCAGCAAAACGCTGGCGTGAATTGATGTAGCCTTGGCGAGTTTCCGAAGTCGGGAAGTGCGCCGCATAGAAGGTGCCATTGTCTTTCAGATAAGGCGCTAAAATTTCACTGTACCAGCCGCCGCCCGGCCAAATCTCAACCACCGTCATGTTTGGTTGTACGCCAAAAAATTCCAGGGTTTCGGCTGGGTGGCGATAACCATCACGGGTCTTATTGGCCGCACTGCGGGCAGGGTTATCTAGCATGCTTGCTACAGTAACTGCAGTATCAGCGGCTGCTTGCTGCATGGTATCCGTTGTTTGCGTTTCTGCGGTGGTTTCGGCGGCTGGTTGGCAGCCCAGTAGCATCAAGCTACTGACGATACTTGCGGTATATAAGGTAGTGCGTTTCATAACGATCTCCTTCAGGTTGGCTGTCGTTATCCTAGACCTCAGAGCGCCAAGGGGCAACATTTTGCGCCCCTTTTTATGCCGTTCTCGCTATTAATGACGGAAATGCCGCATGCCAGTAAATACCATCGCGATACCATGCTCATTGGCGGCGGCGATAATTTCTTCATCACGAATAGAGCCACCCGGCTGAATGATGGCTTTAATACCAGCCGCTGCTGCCGCATCAATGCCATCGCGGAAGGGGAAGAAGGCATCCGACGCCATCACCGAGCCAGCTACTTCTAACTGTTCATCCGCGGCTTTGATGCCGGCAATTTTGGCACTATAAACTCGGCTCATTTGTCCAGCACCTACGCCAATGGTCATGCCATCGCGGGCATAGACAATAGCGTTGGATTTAACGAATTTAGCCACTTGCCAGCAGAACAATAAGTCATCCAATTGCTGTTCCGTAGGTTGGGCGGTGGTCACCACTTTGAGGTCGCTGCGACTAATCCGGCCTAAATCCGTATCCTGCACTAACAGGCCACCGTTGACGCGCTTGTAATCATAGCTGGCTGGGCGTTGCTCGCCCCAATAACCGCATTCCAGCAACCGTACATTGGTTTTGCCCGCTAAGGCTTCACGCGCTTCGGCACTCACTGCTGGGGCGATAATCACTTCGACAAACTGACGAGCGACGATACCGGCTGCGGTAGCACCATCTAATTCACGGTTAAAGGCAATAATGCCGCCAAAAGCTGAGGTTGGGTCGGTTTTGAAGGCTCGGTCATAAGCACCCATCAGGTCATCGGCAATGGCTACGCCACAGGGGTTGGCGTGTTTGACAATCACACAGGCCGGCTGGCTAAAGCTCTTCACACACTCAAGCGCAGCATCGGTGTCGGCAATGTTATTGAACGATAGTTCTTTGCCCTGCAACTGCACGGCGGTAGCCACCGAGGCTTCGGCGGGTGCGTTTTCAACGTAAAACGCGGCGCTCTGATGGCTGTTTTCGCCATAGCGCAGATCTTGCTTCTTCTGTAGCTGGGTATTGAAAGTACGCGGAAACTTGCTGGTTGCTTGCGGTAACCGAGCCCCAAAATAGTTAGCGATCATACCGTCATATTGCGCGGTATGCTCAAAGGCTTTAATGGCGAGGTCAAAACGACTGTCAAAGCTCAGGCTATTCTGGTTGGCATCCATTTCCGCCAACACCGCGTCGTAATCACTGGCGTTCACTACAATAGTCACGTCGGCGTGGTTCTTCGCTGCTGAGCGCACCATAGTCGGGCCGCCAATATCAATATTCTCGACCGCATCGGCATGGCTGCAGTTTGGATCTGCTACGGTTTGTGCGAACGGATAGAGGTTCACTACCACTAAATCTATCGGTGCAATACCTTGCTCGGCCATCACCTGTTGGTCTTGGTCACGGCGGGCCAAAATGCCACCGTGAATTTTCGGGTGCAGGGTCTTGACCCGGCCATCCATGATTTCCACTTGCCCGGTATGCTCGGCTACATCGGTGACCTGAACGCCGTGTTGGCGCAGCAGGCTAGCGGTGCCGCCGGTCGACAATAAATGCACGCCGCGTTGTTGGAGTGCTTTGGCAAAGTCGACGATGCCGGTTTTATCAGACACACTAAGCAGTGCACGTTGAATAGGACGATGTTGCATTATATTCACCATGGTTGAGCCGCTTTGGGCAAGGGATTAAGTGGTTTTAAAAGCTAGTCATTAGTGTAGCGGTTAAATAAAAAAGAGCACACCAGTGCTCTTTTTAGGGGCATTAGTTCATGCCGTAACGTTTCAGCTTCTTACGCAGCGTGCCACGGTTGATGCCTAACATGGTAGCAGCACGAGTTTGGTTGCCACGGGTGTAAGTCATCACTTCTTCCAACAGTGGGGCTTCTAATTCAGCCAGTACCAAATCATACAATTGCTCAGGATCTTGGCCATCCAGTTGCTTCAGAAATGAATTCAGCGCTTGTTTCACTGAGTCGCGCAGCGGCTTAGGCTGGGCGTTGTTGCCGATAGTGGCAAATTTAGGTCCCTGATCACGATTGGTATTTGAATCAAACATAGGTGCGCTCTATCTCTTAAGTTACTGTTGCAAAAAAATCCGCTAGCGCCTGGAGTTGCTCATCAGCATCTTCAAGCGTGACAAAATAGCGGCGAAATTCATCGGCTGGAAGGTGCTGTTGCAGATACCAACCAACATGTTTTCTAGCGATCCGTGCTCCAGCAAGGTTGCCGTAATGCTGATGGATATCAGCAATATGTCGCAGTACGACTTGGCTCACCTCGGCTAAATTCGGCGCCGCAAGTTGCTCACCTGTGGCAAAGTAATGCGCCACTTGGCGAAACAACCAAGGGTTCCCTTGCGCGCCGCGACCAATCATGATCGCATCGGCTTGGGTATAATCGAGTACGCTTTTGGCGCGCTCGGGGGTGGTGATATCACCATTGGCAATCACCGGAATGGACACCGCAGCTTTCACTGCTTTAATGGTGTCAAACTCGGCTTCACCCTTAAACAAGCAAGCGCGGGTGCGGCCATGCACTGCCAGTGCTTGAATACCAACCTGCTCGGCAAGTTGGGCTATCTGCACCGCATTGCGGTTGTCCGGGTCCCAACCTGTGCGTATTTTCAACGTCACCGGTATTGAAACTGCTGCCACCACCGCTTTGAGAATTGCTTCCACTAAGTCGGGATATTGCAGTAACGCGGAACCTGCCAGCTTTTTATTCACCTTTTTTGCTGGACAACCCATATTGATGTCGATGATCTGCGCGCCTAACTCTTGGTTATAGCGTGCCGCTTCGGCCATCACCTCGGGTTCTGAGCCAGCAATTTGAACTGATTGTATGCCAACGTCTGCGGCTAAGCCCATGCGCGCCAAGGATTTCTTGGTTCCCCACATGTCTGGATTGCTTGAGCACATCTCAGACACAGTCAAACCCGCCCCATATTCTCGGCATAGCCGACGAATGGGTGGATCAGTCACACCGGCCATGGGCGCTAGTATGACGGGGTTGTCCAGGCGATAAGGGCCAATCCGCATCGGTTAAAAACTGTTCAACTCAAGGGTCGGAAATTTTAGGGAATATGACAGAAAAAAGAAAGGCTGGAATTTGTACAATTCCAGCCTTTTTTGCAATTTTTGCTCTTGACAAATAAAGACCTAGCTATTGTATCCGCTTGGAGTGGAGCATGGCCCACTGTTCTTGCACGAGCGGAGAGCTGAAGCTGA
>CAYXGO010000036.1:0-11132 GCA_964464575.1 uncultured Pseudomonas sp.
CCGGCATGTTAGCGCAAAATAAATTCCACCATCATATGGTGGTGGTACGCTGCAAAGGGTTAACTGCCCATGAGGGCAAACGGCAATTAGCGGGCATGTTACTGGCTGCTGGTGCGAGTAGCCTAAAGCGTGCTTGGCTGGGTAAATTCTATGAGCGCGTGGTGTTCCATCATCCACAGTCGGCGTGTCGGTTTAGTCGTGATTGGCATGATTTGCCGACCACGCATGTAGCCTTAACCGCAGACAACTTTAAGTCAGCGTTGTTGGCCACCGGCTCTATTCCCATGGTATTGGACGGTGTACGTGATATTGCTGACGCACCGGCAGGGGTGTACCGTGATGGTGGCATCACTGACTATCATTTTGATGTCGACTTAAATGCTGTGGACGGCTTGGTTTTGTACCCGCACTTTTATAGCCATGTGATCCCTGGTTGGTTCGACAAAGCCTTAAGTTGGCGGCGTACCACCGGAAAACAATGGCCCAAAGTGATCCTTATGGCGCCATCGGCCGAATTTGTGGCAACCCTACCGTACGGCAAAATTCCAGATCGTAACGATTTTGCCCGACTGGATGTACCGACGCGCTTTGCTTATTGGCGTGAAGCGGTCGCACAAGGGCAACGCTTAGCGGAACAGTTGCAAGAATGGATCGCTACTGACCAAATTCGCAACAAAGTTAAACTTTGGACCCCATAGGATCACCCATGAAATTTCAAGGCAGCCCGACATTTACCCACAGCCAGACCGATAAAATCGGTGTATTAGTCACCAACTTAGGTACTCCTGACGCGCCAAAAACGAAAGAATTACGGGTGTATTTGCGTCAATTTTTGTCGGATCCACGGGTGGTTGAAGTGCCACGTCTACTCTGGAAATTAATCCTTGAGGGCATTATTTTACGTACGCGGCCAAAGCGTTCGGCTGAAGCCTATAGCACGGTATGGACCGAACGTGGTTCGCCACTGTTGTACATCACTAAGGATCAAACTGACGCACTGCGCAGCCATTTGCAGCAACGTTACGGTGACGATGTGGTGGTCGAGTTCGCCATGCGTTACGGTAATCCGTCCATGGCGTCAGGCGTACAGTCATTGTTTGATCAAGGCGCACGCAAGCTCTTAGTGTTACCACTTTATCCGCAATACTCAGCAGCGACTACTGGCTCGACCTTTGATGCTATTGCTAGCGATTTCATGCAGCGCCGCTGGCTGCCTGATTTTCGCTTTATCAATCATTACCATGATTTTCCGCCCTATATTACTGCTGTTGCCAACAGTATAAAGGCCTATTGGCAACAGCATGGGCAGCCACAAAAGTTGGTATTGTCTTACCATGGTGTGCCGTTGAGCTATCTGAAGAAGGGTGATCCCTATCATTGTGCCTGTCACAAAACCTCACGGTTAATTGCTGAACAACTGGGTCTTAGCAAAGACCAATACCTTACTACTTTTCAATCACGTTTCGGCCGTGAAGAGTGGTTGAAACCTTACACCGATGAAACGCTGAAACAATTACCGAGTATGGGAGTCAAATCAATACATGTGGTTTGCCCTGGGTTTTCCGCCGATTGTTTAGAGACCATTGAGGAAATTGGCGAAGAAAACCGAGAGTATTTTATTGAGGCCGGTGGCGAACACTATGCTTATATTCCAGCGTTAAATGCTGACGCCGAGCATATCAGCGTGCTGAGCGCTTTGATTGAGCAGAATTTGCAAGGCTGGCAGTTAGTTCACGATGAACAACAGCGCGGTGAGTTGGCGCAACAGATGGAGCAAGACTATGGCAAAATCAACGGATCGTGAGCGCGATCGGGTATTTCAAGTATCCAGCAACCGCGGAAGTGCGCAGCATAAGCTGCGTTATGTTGAATCGTCAGTAGGTAGCGACGACTTACAGGATTGCCGGATGTGCCGCACCGCCATCCCGGCGCAATCCCCAACTAATGCGCGTGATGACACTACGTTGCTTACGCGCGAGGATGATCAAGCGAACTCATGACGCACCCGATGGATCCGAGTTGGTCTGAGGCTGTTCAACAGCAATGTGCAGCACACCCGGGCTTGACGGGTATTTTGCCGCTTCCCGATGCACAGGAAGCCTTTGCTGCGCGGGTATTGTTGATGCAGCAGGCGCGTCAGCAAATCGATCTACAATATTATATTTGGCGTAACGATCGCACCGGCACACTGTTGTTTGAGGCGCTACTTGCGGCTGCTGACCGCGGTGTCAAAGTGCGTCTATTACTCGATGACCACAATACAGCGGGTCTTGATGCCATCCTCATTGGGCTACAGCAGCACCCAATGATTGAGGTGCGACTGTTTAATCCATTACGCGTTCGGCGTCCTCGCTTTATTAATTACCTGTTTGATTTTCGTCGGGTTAACCGGCGTATGCACAACAAAGCCTTCATTATTGACCAGCAGGTGGTCATCAGCGGTGGTCGCAACATTGGTGACGAGTATTTTGGCGCCAAAGACGATTTCCTTTTTGCTGATTTAGATGCCTTACTGATTGGTTCAGTGGTGGCGAACGTGGTGACCGAATTTGACACCTATTGGTACAGTGAACACGCACAGCCATTGGGGAAATTATTTCAGCTACAGATCAAGCCACAGCAATTCGATCAGTTACGCCAGCAAGCACAGCGAATCGCCAGTGACCCCAATGCGCAGCACTACGTTGCCGCCGTGCGCGAATTACCGTTCATACAGCGTTTGCAGCAGCGGCAGTTAGAATTTGTCTGGGCCAAAACCGAACTGGTTGCCGATCATCCCGATAAGATTCGGGGCCGGGCAAAACGCCATCAGTTAATCACCCACCAGTTACAGCAAGCTATTGGTGAGCCGCACCATAGTTTATCGATTGTATCGCCGTATTTTGTGCCAACTCGCGCTGGCGTTGAGGCCTTGGAGCGTTTCGCTGCTGACGGCGTTCGTATTCGTATTTTAACCAACGCCTTGGAGTCAACTGATGTGGCGGTAGTACATGCCGGTTATGCGCGTTGGCGCAAACGCTTATTGGCAGCTGGCATCGAATTGTTTGAGTTGCAGAAAATTTCGGGCATGGCACGGCGCCTTGAACGTAAAGCCAAGCGTCAACGGTTGAAGGGTAAAGATCGCTTCGGTAGTTCGGCGTCCAGCTTACACGCAAAAACCTTTGCTACCGATCAGCAACGGGTGTTTGTTGGTTCATTTAACTTCGACCCGCGCTCGGCACAATTGAATACGGAGTTGGGCTTCGTGATCCACAGTGAACAGCTCGGACAACGCATCAGCAACGCTTTTCAAGAGTATTTACCTGATTATGCCTACCAAGTTCTGCTGCGTGATGAGCGTCTTGTGTGGCAGGAACGTTTGGGGCAACGGCAGATTATCTACGGCAGTGAGCCGGGCGTATCCATTTGGCGGCGTCTCGCCACCAGAATCTTTGCACTATTGCCGATTGATTGGATGCTGTAGAGTGGTATCAACAGAGTAAGTAGGGGATACAGTGATGCGATTGACCTTCTTGGGCGGCACCGAAACCGTCACCGGCTCAAAATATCTACTCGAAACTGAGAGCACCCGCGTACTCGTCGATTGTGGTCTGTATCAGGGCTATAAATGGCTCCGGCGGCGCAACTGGCAGCCGTTACCACTGGCAATTAATGAGGTCGATGCGATTGTCTTGACGCATGCCCATCTCGATCACTCGGGTTTTATTCCGGTGCTCTATAAACATGGCTTTCGCGGTAAAGTATTTACCCATGCGGCGACCGCAAGTCTGTGCGGACTCCTGTGGCCAGACAGTGGTAAAATTCAAGAAGAAGATGCTAAGTTTTATCGTAAACATAAATTGAGTCGCCACGCAGAGCCTGAGCCCCTCTATGATGAAGCGACAGCACAGGCAGCGCTAAAGTTATTGCAACCGGTTGAGTTTCATCAGCCATTTCAAGTGGGTGATTTGCAGTTTAGCTTACAGCCAGTCGGACATGTGTTGGGGGCTGCCAGTATCATTGCGCAGCATCATGATTACCGCATTGGTTTTAGTGGTGATGTTGGCCGCCCGCATGATTTGTTAATGCATGCCCCCGAAGCGCTACCGCCAGTTGATTTGTTGCTACTTGAAGCTACTTATGGCGATCGCCGCCACGCCGCTGAGGACGCTTGGCAGCAACTGGCTGAGGTAGTGAGCGAAACTGCACGTGCTGGTGGGGTGTTGTTGATTCCCAGTTTTGCCGTAGGCCGCGCACAACTATTACAGCACATGTTGGTGACCTTGATGGCACAGCGAAAAATACCACGGTTACCGATTTATCTTGATTCACCCATGGCGATCAGTGCCTCAGCTATTTATCAACGCTACCACCAGTATCATCGCCTAACCCACGACCAATGTGAGAGCGCTTTTGACCAGGTGATCTACACCCGTAGTATTGAGGAATCAAAAGCGCTCGCCAGTGAGCGCGGGCCGCATATAATTATTGCTGGTAGCGGTATGGCGACCGGTGGTCGTATCTTGCATCATTTCAAACATTGGTTGGCTGATCATCGCACCACGGTGTTATTTTCCGGGCATCAGGCCGGTGGTACCCGCGGAGCGAAAATGGAGCAGGGGGTAGAAACCATCAAAGTGCATGGGCAGTGGTTGCCGGTGAAAGCTAAAATTCGTCGCCTTGATGGGCTATCAGGTCATGCCGATTATACCGAGCTCGGTGCTTGGTTGCAGCAATCAAAACTACCGAGTCGCAGCCAAATATATCTGGTGCATGGTGAACCAGACGCGCTTGAGGCGATGGCTGATTACCTTAAGCAAACGACCGATTTTGACGTTAATATTGCCGATTATCGCGGTGTACTGCACTTGCCCAGTTAGCTGTTGGGCGCTTTATAGTGACTAAGAAACTGCTGTAATTCACTCATTGGCATGGGTTTTGCAAAATAAAATCCTTGCGCGAGAGGGCACCCCATAGCGGTAATTTCAGCCGCTTGTTCAGCGGTCTCGATACCTTCAGCGACGGCTGCAATATTAAGCTGCTGTGCCATGGCAATGATCCCTTGCACGATAGATTTCGAGCTTGCGTGTTTGTTTAAATCATCAATAAAGGCGCGATCGATTTTTAGCTTCTGTACCGGCAAGCGTTGTAAATAACTTAAGCTTGAAAAGCCGGTACCGAAATCATCGATGCAGACATGAATGTTAGCATCGTAAAAGCGCTGTAAAACCGAGATGGCATGATTCATGTCGTCCATCAGGATACTCTCGGTCAATTCCAGTTCAAGGCTATTCGGTGGGATCTGATGGGCCGCAACCGTGGCAATCACATTGTCATAAAAATCAGCGCGATTAAACTGTAAGGCCGACAGATTTACCGCCATCTTCAATGGTCCAAAGCACTCTAGCTGCTTCAGATCCATGCAGGCTTGGTCAAGAGCCCAAGCACTAGCTGGAATAATCTGCCCAGTAGACTCGGCTAAAGGAATAAACTCAGCGGGCGAAACAAAACTACCATCGGCTAGCTGCCAGCGCATCAGCGCTTCGATACCAACCACCGAGTGTGTGGCAAGATCAATGATGGGTTGATAGTAAAGCTGCAGTTGTTGGTTATCGATGGCTTGTTGTAACTGACTGCGCAACATCACACTCGCTTCATAACTCTCGTCTTGTCTACCGGTGTAGAATTGAAAGTGATTGCGGCCTTGGCGTTTGGCTTGGGTCATGGCAATGTCGGCCTGCTGAATCAAGCTCATAGGCTCATTGATACCCGCTTGCCATACCGTAATGCCCATACTAGCCGTCAAGTAAATCTTATGCGGATCAATATCATAAGGCTGAGCAATGCTTTGCAGGATATGATGCACTTGGGTTACAAGCTCATCCATGCTGGCGCAATCAGCAATCACACCAACAAATTCATCGCCACCGAAGCGTGTTGCCATTTGCGAACCACGAAAACATTTACGCAGCCGTTTTGCTACTTCAACCAGAATACTATCGCCAACCTCTAAACCGAGACTGTCATTAATTGGTTTAAAGCCATCCAGGTCGATAAAAAGGACCGCTAACAAGCCATCAGGATTGGTTTGACGCATGGCTTGCTGAACATAGTCAGCTAGCGCTTGTTCCATAGATTCGCGATTAGGTAACCCTGTGAGTAGGTCATGGCTTGCTTGATAGCTGAGTTGCCGCTGATTATTGACGAGGTCTGTTACGTCATTTTGAATGCCGATAAAGTGGGTTACCACACCCTGTTGATCTCTTACTGGAGAGATTTTCAGTTCATTCCAGAATGGCTCACCGTTTTTGCGATAATTCAATATCTCAATTCGCAGTTCTTGCTGCTGAGCCAGAGCATCGCGGATACGTTGCACTGACGCCTGATTGGTATCGCGCCCTTGCAAGAATCGACAGTTCTGTCCCAATGCGTCAGCGCGGGTAAAGCCTGTGACTTGCTCGAAACGATCATTGATATACACCAGCGGAAATCCGGGCTGTTGTGCATCGGCAATGACCACCCCATTAACACTGACATCGACACTGCGCTGCAGCAGCAGGAGCTGTGCTTCTTGACGCTTGCGTTCGGTGACATCTTTGGCAATACCAAAGGCACCAATCACGTTGCCATCAATAATAGTGGGCAGATTATTCACATCGATGTGCTGGATAGCACCTAAGCTATCGCGAATACGAAGTTCGTAGCGCACTGTCTCGCCGTTTAACACGCGTTGGAAAAATGTCTGCGCGGTATCAAGATCGTCACTGATGACAAATTCAGCAAAGTGATGTTGCAGCACTTCCTCGCGTGGGCGTTTGAGAATGTCTAACACCGCTTGATTGACGCGTACTAACAACCCTTGCGGATCGAGGGCGAATACTGCGTCTGGATTGCGTTCGTAAAGCGCATTAAAGCGCTGCTCATTGTTATCGAGTTGACGTTGCTGTTGCTTTAATTCTTGTTGCACCGAATCAAGCCGTTGTCGGTGTTTTAATACTGCTACAGTTTGCTGAGCCATGATTAAATACGAGACACCAAACAACAGCGCAAAAATCACGATCAACATGCGTAAGTTCGAGGCATCCTCCAACTCGATAAAATCGCTCATGGATGCCGATAACGTCATATCGGGTCCAAACGGCATGGTAAAGCTAGTGTCGGCAAGGAAGAACTGTTGCTTTAGGTCAAGCGGTTGATTATCAAAGCTAATCAACGGCTGGCCATTGAGCTGACCATAGATACGTAGCGAACCCGGTAGTAATCGAGTGTCAGGTTGCAACATCTTTAACAGGTCTAGCACCGCCAACAAATAGTGCGAATCAGCGCGTTGCGGCTGGGTAGGGAGCATCATCAATGCCAGTGGCCGCATTTCGGCACTGAGCCGGCTACGCGGGATCAGCAAGGAAATTTCTGCTTTGGGCTGATTCAGCCAATTTTGTACTTCGGCACTATCGAGGTAGCGCGGATAATCAGCAATACCTTGACTCTGTTGCTGCCACACTTGCTCGCCACGGTCGGTGAACATATGCATGGCAATTATATGTGGAATGTCGCGCAGATAGAGACTGGCATCATATTTGACATAGTTATCATCGGCAGCGATAGCCAATGCCTGCCAGCGTTCGACCAAGCGACTCATCAATTGAATATTAACTTGTACGGTTTGTTCACGAGTTTCGCTGATACGGGCGATAATCTCTTTAGCTTCGCTCTCAATATTACGCAGATGCGTCAGACTGAGCGAGAACCAGGTTGAAAAAATAAATAACACGTAGAGAAATAGCACCAAGCCCATGCGTGGCGTCGGCAGTATATAGCGCTCAATACTCTTGCTACTGAGTAGCAGCAAGGTGACGCCGAACATAAAAATTAGTAGCGCAGCAATTGAGGTGACTGGAGGATGCGGGCCAATATACGCAAACCCGTTCGGGACGAAATGTAACGCCATCATTGCTAGCGCACAAAGTTGCAAAATAATAGCGAAGCTGCGGGTCCACCAGCGTTGAAAACGGTGCTGCGGATTCAACGTAACAGTCACAGCGAGCACGATAAACACAGTAGCAACGGGTGGATAAAAATAGCTGTCAAGTAGTTGCAGCCAAGGCCAGTTGAAGGCTTTGTCGATTTGCAGGCCGACTAATAGGCTATGCAGTGCGCAGACCAAGATGACTGTTCCGCCAAGAAATTGCAGAATACGGCGTTGGACCAATAAACCAACCAAAGCAACAAACACGGCCAAACTGACGATGGCCGAGGTATTTGAAATGACCCGGTTAAATGGGCTTTCAGGGGCCGTTATAAGGTTAAACAACAAACCCAAAACACCCACTGCAAGAGTGGCACTTAAGGTAATGAATAATCCGGCGCTAGCGATAATAGTGCTGTTGAGTCTATTCTGCATATGTCGCTTATTATTGTTATATGCGATCGGTGCCGCCACTATAGAACGTGGTTCAATCTGCGGTCAACGTTGCCATTCATAGAGCAAGCGATGTTGAGCGGGCCCAAAAAAATCTGCAATTTCATCTATTTTTTCAAAGCCACACTGCTGATACAGGCGCTGGGCAGCATGATTGTCAGCAGCAACTGTTAAACGAAGCTGGTTAACGCTCAATTCTGCGGCTAAAAAATGCTGTAACAATTTGTGTCCAACCCCACGACCACGAGCCGTATGTGCCACTAACATGGACATCAGCCAATGCGGTTGTTTTGGTTCCCCCGGTGCCACCAGCAAATAGCCTATAGGATGCTGCTCGGCAGCGACCCACAGACCCTGCGGCCATTGCTGTAATGCTTGGTAAAACAACGCACTTGGATAACCATGGTCAGCGTAATAAGCGCGCTCAAGTGCGGCAATGGCAGCAATATCGGCTGCTGTGGCGGTTCTTATAATGACGGCTGTCATGACTAGCCTGGCTGGGTGAAGGCGACACTAAATGTGACGGGTACCACCAAGTCTATGCTCTGCAAGCCAGCAATAGTTCGTAGAGTTTCGATGCCTGCGTCGAGCCCAGCCGCTTTGGTGTCTATCATAATAGGCTGCACTGTTGTTGCCAGTAGACGCTTATCGCCGGCTTTAGTGATCTGCACAGTAGCTGGTAGTTGCAGACGCTGTCCGGCAATTTCCACGGTCAGTGGCAATTCAAGAATAATCGTATCGCCTAATTTCAATTGACTGAGCTGGCTGGGCGGCACTGTCGCCGATACTGCTATATGTGGGAATTGCTCGGCGTTAAAAAGATGCTTAGCCATGCGCTCGTTACGAATGGGTATCAGGGTATCAAGCCCACTAACCGGAATACGAATGCTGACATTATCACCTGCCCAAGCGCCAGAAAGCTGGGTGAATCGGTGCAGTTCGGCAATATGGTCATTTTTTACGGAGGCAAAGGTTAGGCGAGCAGTGCTGCTGTCAAGCTGCCAAGCACAGGCAAGAGTGTTAGAGGCAAATACCGTAAGAGCAATCATGCTGATGCTTAACGCAAAACGCTGAAACATGGTTCGAGTTCCTTCAATCAAATGAATAATATCGCGCAGAGTAGGCAGTTTACACTTCTGAACAAAAATTTCTAAACCAGTTACGACAAAACTGCGTAAAAGGATGAACTTTAGGCAAAACGCTTAGAGCGTATTTCACACAATGAGGAGTTCAGTATGTTACGAGCAATCAAGTTAATTTCAGGTTTAGTATTAGCGGCCGCCGTATCAACATCAGCTATGGCACACAATCATGGTATGAAAGAGGCCAAAGATATTGTAGCTATCGCTTCTGCTGACAGCCAATTCTCAACGTTGGTGGCTGCTGTTCAAGCGGCAGGTTTAGTCGAAACTCTGCAAGGTAACGGTCCATTCACCGTGTTTGCGCCCACCAATGATGCCTTTGCAGCATTGCCAGAAGGCACTGTTGAGAACTTATTGAAGCCAGAAAATAAAGCGGCATTGCAAGCGGTATTAACCTATCACGTCTTAGCTGATCGTGTTCCAAGCAGTGCCATCGCTGGTAAGCAACTCAGTGTTGCTACTGTGCAAGGTGAAGACGTATCGATTGATGCAACTAATGGTGTAGTCGTGGGCGGAGCCAACGTCATTGCGGCCGATATCAAAGCAAAAAATGGTGTCATTCACGTGATTGACAAAGTAATTTTACCACCATCAATGCAGTAATGTGTTAAGTACGTATGAGGTCTACAAAACACCGCTTTCGAGCGGTGTTTTTTTTTGACGATTATGTGACAATGGCGACATCTGCACGAAGGAGTCGCCATGACTGAATTTATCCAACAATTGCTCGCCAACTTTACCATTCCCGAGGATATCTGGCGGCCATTACTGAGTTCAGTGATTTTGATTGGCGTGGTGCTAAGTGCTCGGGCTGTGTTATCGAAGTTCATTCGGCGTTCGGTACAGTCGAATGAACTGCGCGGGCGCTGGCTGGCACAAATGCGTAATGTGTTGCTATTGCTTATGCTGCTTGGCTTAACGCTGATTTGGGCGCAGGAATTGCGCACTTTAGCATTATCCATAGTTGCGATAGCTGTCGCTTTGGTGGTAGCAACCAAAGAGCTCATTCTGTGTGTTACTGGTTCAATTATTAAGTCTGGCGCACGTTCATTCGCTATTGGCGATCGTATCCAAATTAAAGATTTTCGTGGCGATGTGATTGATCAAAACTTGCTGACCACCACACTACTCGAAGTCGGTCCGGGTAAATTAACCCACCAACGTACCGGTCGAATGATCGTGGTGCCTAATGCCATGTTTGTTTCAGAGCCACTGATCAACGAGAGTTATACCCACGATTACGTGCTGCATGTATTTACCGTTCCCTTTAAACGCGAGGATAACTGGCGTCTTGCCAAGCAAGCATTTTTGGCAACGGCACAGAGCTATTGTGCTGATTATCTTGAGGAAGCTCGTAGTTATATTCAACGCATGAGCAACGTGCGCAGTATTGATGTGCCCTCGGTTGATCCGCGCGTGACCTTGCAAGTTCCCACCGCAGGTGATATTCATTTGATTATTCGTTTACCTGCACCAGCAGAAAAACGCAATTTCATGGAGCAAGCAATCTTGGCCGAAGTGTTTATGCGTTATGATTTTAGTCAAAAATCTTGTAGCGAGCGGGCCGGTACTAATACTGCTGAAAAAGGGCC
>CAYXGO010000037.1:0-11085 GCA_964464575.1 uncultured Pseudomonas sp.
TGATGGCCGATTGGTATGAAGGAAATCTGCTCGCGCTCGATCAAGAATTACAGAAATTGGCACTGATGGACTTACCGCAACCGCTCGATCAGCAAGCAATTCGAGTGGCCGCAGCCGATCAAAGTCGATTCTCGGTATTTGCGTTACAAGAAGCACTAGTGGCAGGACAGACCGAGCAAGCCCTGCATCGTCTCCAACGATTGTTTGAAGATGATGCTGAAATTGCCATCTTAAACTGGATGTTACAACGTGAATGGCAAAAATTATGCCGCTTAGAAAACGCCATACAGAACGGCGAATCGCTGACACGGGTGTATCCGCAGTTACAGATCTGGCGCCAGCAAGAACAAGCCTATCAGCTGTTTTTGGCACGCATGCAAGGTGGCAATCAGCTCGCCCAAGCGGCCGACTTATTGCGCCGCATAGAGCTTGCTTTCAAACGCGATAGCGGCGAACAGCTGCGCACCTTAATAACCCATTTGGTCTGTCTCTATTGTCAGCCCAGTGTCGCCCATTTGTATGCACAATTATGCTACGACTCCTACTAGGCGGAAGTTTCGACCCGATACATTGGGGCCACTTAAAACCATTGCTGCACGCCTTTGAACGGCTGCAGGCCGAGCAAATAGTGCTGCTACCTAGCGCCCAACCACCGCATCGCAACGGTCTTGGCGCCAGCCCTGTTCAACGTTTTGTCATGGCGCAATTAGCCGCGGCAGAACTGGCCCCAACGCCCTGCTACGCCGATGATTGGGAGCTTAGGCAACAGCGCCCGTCCTATACCGCCATCACCCTGGCGCAACTTGCTGAGCGTTGGCCTAATGACGTGTTGGTATTTGTGCTGGGCGACGATGCCTTTGCTAAGCTTGATAGCTGGTATCATTGGCCACAGTTGCTGGATCATGCCCACTTGTTAGTGTTGCAACGCCCTCAAGCCAGAGCAAGTTGGTCTCCAGCACTGCAACAACTGGTACAGCAACACCGCGCGCAATCATTGTCGCAATTACGCCAGCAAAGGCATGGCTTGATCGGTTTTATTGACAACACCGAGGTGGCAATATCGGCTACCGAAATTCGCGCCGCTATTGCCATGCAACAACCGTGGCAACACCTGCTGCCAGCAACTGTTGCCGATTATATTGAACAACAACAACTGTATCGCTAGACGCTGCTATTTCCGCCAACTCCGTGGTAAACTAGACGACCTATTTTTGTGCCCTATATTAGTGCCTTAGTTATTGAGAGAGAGTGAGTCTTTTGCAAGCGGAACAATTACGCCAGTTTGTGGTAGAAAAAATTGAAGAATTAAAAGGTCGCGACATTCGCGTTATGGATGTGACAGAGCATACCGACGTTGCAACCTATATGATCGTGTGTTCAGGCAACTCACGCACCCATGTAAAGAGCATTGCCAATCATGTCGCCACCCAAGCCAAACACCATGGTGTTCTGCCGTTAGGTGTTGAAGGTCACGAGCACTCTGAATGGGTATTAGTTGACTTAGGTGACGTGGTGGTTCACGTCATGCAAGAACCTATCCGTGACTTCTACGAACTCGAGAAGCTCTGGAGCCGCAAGTAATGCGCATACAGCTGATCGCAGTCGGACAAAAAATGCCTGACTGGGTCAGTACGGGTTATCACACCTACGCTAAACGATTCCCTGCCGACTGCCAGCTGCAACTGATAGAAATTGCCGCTGGTAAGCGCGGCAAAAATGCTGACATTGCGCGCATCTTGAAAGCCGAAGGCGAGGCCATGCTGGCCGCTGTCGGTAAAAGTGATCGTATTGTCACCCTCGAAGTGACGGGTAAACCGTGGTCGACGCCGCAGCTTGCAGCACGCCTAGCACAATGGCAAATGGATGGCCGTGATATTAGCTTGTTGGTGGGTGGCCCAGAGGGCTTGGCAGCTGAATGTATCGCCGCTGCTGATGAACGCTGGTCGTTATCAGCACTCACCTTGCCGCACCCCATGGTGCGAGTATTATTGGCTGAGAGCCTCTATCGGGCTTGGAGTGTTAACGCTAACCACCCCTACCATCGCGAGTAGCAGTCCGCATGATAAAACGCCGCGCCCCCATTCGTGACCATCAAGCTGAAGCTGCATTATTTGCCAGCCGCAGTATTGTTGCCCTAGTGGTGGTGATTGTGGTGTTTGCTGGGCTGCTGTTCAATATGTATCACCTACAAGTGCTGCAACACGAGCAATATCAAACGCGTTCCAACGACAACCGTATCAAGGTGGTACCGTTAGCTCCAAATCGCGGGCTTATTTATGATCGGCGTGGGCGGATACTGGCAGAGAATCGCCCGGTACTGAGCTTAGAAATTATTCCTGAGCGCGTACCCGACCTCGCCGATACCCTGCAACGCCTCACCGAATTACTGGAGCTCACTGAGCAGCAATTACAACAATTTGAAGAAAATCGACAACGCGAGCGGCGTTTTGATCAGGTAAGTGTGCTCGAGCGCTTAACCGAACAGCAAGCGGCTCGCTTCGCTGTGCGCCAGCATGAATTCCCCGGTGTTAGTATTGAGGCTCGACTGATTCGCCATTACCCACATGGTGAGGCACTCACCCACGCACTGGGCTATGTGGCAAAAATCAATCGCAGCGATGTGCAGCGTTTGCGTGCTAATCAGCAAGATGCTAACTACGCGGCCACCCGCACCATTGGCAAACTCGGCATTGAGCGGTTTTACGAAGAGCAATTACACGGTAATGTTGGTTCACAACAGATTGAAGTAGATATTCGCGGGCGTGCCGTGCGAACCTTATCCGTGCAGCCACCTATTCCAGGCCAAGATTTAACCCTCGAGCTCGATCTCGAACTGCAGCAATTTGTCTATGATTTACTCGGTGATATGCGTGGCTCAATCATTCTCATGGATCCGCGCGACGGAGCGATTCGAGCGATGGTTAGTAAACCAAGTTTTGACCCAAACTGGTTTGTTCAAGGTATCTCCACTGAGCAGTATCGTGGTCTCCTCAATTCGCGCCATTCGCCGCTGCTGAACCGCTCTACCCAAGGTGGCTATCCACCTGCCTCGACCATCAAGCCGCACTTAGCGGTATTAGCCCTCGAGCAAGGCATCATCACCCCTCAAACTAAAATTTGGGACCCAGGTTGGTTCGAAATAACCGGCGTCAATCATCGCTACCGTGACTGGTTATCGTGGGGCCATGGCTGGGTTGACGTGGATACCGCGATTGTCGAAAGTTGCGACACCTTTTACTACGATATAGCCTTACAAATGGGCATTGATACTATTTCTGAGCACATGGCACAGTATGGCTTTGGTGAACTAACCGGTATCGATATTCATGAAGAGGCAGCGGCAGTAATGCCCACTCGAGGTTGGAAACGCGCACGCTTTAACCAACCATGGTATGCCGGGGAAACGGTATCAATAGGCATTGGCCAAAGTTACTGGACCAGTACCCCAATGCAACTGGCGGTAGCCACGGCAACTCTCATCAACCGCGGCGTGCGGCCGGTACCGCGACTACTGCGCAGTATCAGTGATGGCCATGTAGAGCTGCCAGCAGTGGTCGAACAAAAGCCACCGGTGGTGATTAAAAACCCCGCCAACTGGGATGTTGCCATACGCGCTATGAATCGTGTTGTCAGTTCAGTCAAAGGTACCGCACATCGCGCTTTTACTGGTGCCAATTACACCTCAGGTGGTAAAACTGGAACCGCACAAGTGCGCAGTATTGCGCAAGGGGAAACCTACAATGCTGAAGAAATTGAAGAGCAGTATCGCGATAATGCCATGTATATGGGGTATGCGCCGGCAGTAAATCCGGAAATTGTCATTATGATAGCCATTGAAAATGCTGGTGGCGGTGGTAGTGTTGCCGCGCCACTTGCACGTCAAATATTCGATTACTACTTTGCCCTCGAGGCCGCTCATGCAAACCTCTGAAGAACGCCAGCGTAATCGCTGGCTCCAGCGCCTGCGGCTCGATGGCCCGCTGCTCTGCGGGCTACTTGCCTTAGCCGCCATCAGTGCGGTGACGGTATTTTCCGCCAGTGGCCAAGACTGGGCCATGACCGAACGCCAACTGATTCGTATTGGGCTTGCCTTTGTGGTCATGCTGGCGGTAGCACAAGTGCCATTGGATACCGTTCAGCGCTTCTCGTTACCGATCTTTAGTGCCGGTGTGGTGTTACTCCTCGGCGTGTTATTGTTTGGTGAGAGTAGCAAAGGCGCGCAGCGTTGGCTGAACCTTGGTATCGTTACTATTCAACCGTCAGAACTGATGAAACTGGCGGTACCCATGGCCATTGCCTGGTTTATCAGTCAACAGTCGCTGCCGGCGCGCAAACGACGCCTTGCCGCTGCCTTTGCATTGCTAATGATTCCGACCTTAATGATCGCTAAACAGCCTGATCTAGGCACCTCACTTCTGATTGCCAGCTCAGGTATTTTCGTGGTGTTTTTAGCCGGCATTAGTTGGCGATTAATTGCATTCTTCGCTGTACTAGTAGGCTCGTTCGTACCGATTTTATGGTCGTTTTTAATGCGCGACTATCAGCGTCAACGGGTGCTTACCTTTCTTGATCCGGAGCGTGACCCCCTCGGTGCAGGCTACCAAATTATCCAATCAAAAATCGCCATCGGCTCAGGCGGTATTGAAGGCAAAGGCTGGCTGCAAGGCACCCAATCACAATTGGAATTCTTACCGGAGCGTCACACCGATTTTATTTTCTCCGTGTACAGTGAAGAATTCGGTTTGATTGGGGTGATTTTGCTACTGCTCGTGTATGGTTTTGTGGTGGTCCGCGGTATGCAAATTGCCATGCGCGCACAGCGTGTCTATCAAAAGTTACTCGCCGGTAGCCTGACACTTACTTTTTTTATCTACGTGCTGGTGAACATTGGCATGGTTTCTGGTCTACTACCTGTAGTAGGAGTGCCTTTGCCGTTAATTAGCTACGGTGGCACTTCGATGGTCACGCTGATGGCCGGATTTGGTCTGCTGATGGCAATTGCCACTAATAAGCGCTTAGTCATGCACAGTTGATAGAGGAGTAAAAGGTGATGATAGTTCGTTTCGCGGCACTCGTTGTAGTTATGGTATTGCTGAGTATGACGCCGAGAATTGCTGCGGCGCAGACCAAAACAGATTTTCCACCGGCGCCTGCCATCGACCCCGCTGACCGCGATGCCTTTATCAACGAACTGGTTGAGCAACATGGCTTTGACCGCGCTGAGGTTGAGCAAGGCCTAGCCCAAGCTAAATTCAATCAAGCCATCTATGAAGCCATACAGCGCCCGTGGGAAGCTAAACCATGGCATCAGTATTATCCAATTTTTCTTACCGAGCGGCGCCTTGAGGCCGGTCTGGCGTTTTGGCAACAACACCAAGACACCCTGCAACGCGCGGAACAAACGTACGGTGTGCCGGCGCATATTATTGTCGCTATCATTGGTGTGGAGACCTTCTACGGATCGTATAAAGGTAACTATTCAGTGCTTGACGCACTCTATACCCTGGGTTTTCATTACCCCCCGCGCGCTAAGTTTTTCCGCTCCGAATTACGCGAATATTTCTTAATGACGCGTGAAGAACAATTACCCCTCACGGAGTTACAAGGCTCTTATGCCGGCGCTATGGGGTATGGCCAATTCATCTCGTCATCATATCGCTACTATGCCGTCGACTTTGATGGCGATGGCGTACGCGACCTGTTGAATAATCCTGTCGATGCTATCGGCAGCGTTGCTAACTATTTTGCCAAACATGGCTGGCAAACCGGCCAACCGGTCACCCTCGAACTGGCGCAACACGATAGCCACGCCGACTTGGTGAGCGGTGGCCTGAAATTAGAACAAACCGTGCAGCAATTGCTTGACCGCGGCCTAAAATTACCTGCTGAGCATAGTCTCGACAGTAATGCGAAAGCTAAAGTTTTTGCCTTTCAGCAAGTCGACAGCGTTGATTACTGGCTCGGTTTGCAGAACTTTTACGCCATTACCCGTTACAACCATAGTCCGCTTTATGCCATGGTAGTGCACCAATTTAGTCAGCAATTAAAACAAGGTCGTTAGGCTTATGCAGTGGGTTATGTTCGCGCAACGGTTGCTGTCGCCGGTGGCGCTATTGATGCTAGTTGGAGTACTTAACGGCTGTAGCTTGAGCCCAAGCGATGAGCCCAATGCCGGGCGTTATAGTCAAAAATACGATAGTATCCCAAGCCGCCTGCCCAGCCCGCAAGAGCTGCAGGAACCGCTAGCAAAAACCGAACCTCCGAGCCGCCAAGGTAATCGCGATTATCAGTTGTTCGGGCAAACCTGGAACATCATCCCTGATGCCCGCGGCTACAAAGCGACGGGCACCGCCTCGTGGTATGGCGAGAAGTTTCATGGCCATCTAACCTCCAATGGCGAAACCTATGACATGTATGCCATGAGTGCGGCCCACAAAACCTTGCCGCTGCCCACCTATGTCCGCGTGACCAACCTTGCCAATCAACGCAGTGTGGTGGTGAGGGTCAATGATCGCGGCCCTTTTCACGGCAATCGGCTCATTGATTTATCGTACGTGGCGGCCTACAAGCTCGATATGCTGCGCAGTGGGACGGCCGAAGTCATGATCGAGGCATTACACCCCGATGCTGACCAATTGATTACGCCCCCTATAGCGGCGGTAGAGCCACGATACTATATTCAAATTCATGCCAGTAGCGATTTGCAACGGCTACAACAAGAAGCTCATCGGTTAGCAGAAATTTATCATGTTCCTGCAACTACCCAAGCAAATAGCGGTCTACACAGACTATTACTGGGGCCGTTTGGTGAAGCCCAAGCGGCTGAACTGATATAGCGCTTAAAAGCAGATGGTTTTCGCGGCGTGTTTCGTCTGCAAGTGCCCTAACCGCTGCTATCATGGCGCAGATATGCTAAAATCTGCGCTCGTTTTTGTACTCATTCATAACTAACGAGATTGATTATCATGCCATCTGTTTTCCAGCAATTGTTTGCGACCTTCACTGTGACTCTGCTGCTGTTAGCGAGTGCTGCACAGGCTGCCATTGTGCCACCCGCGCCTACGGTCAACGCCCGCGGTCATATTTTAATTGACTACACCACGGGTCAAGTGCTCAGTGAGGCCAATGCTGATGAGCGTTTGTCGCCGGCAAGTCTGACTAAAATGATGACTAGTTATATCATTGGCAAAGAGATGCAATCAGGCCGCATTGCTGGCACCGATATGGTGACCATTAGTGAAAACGCATGGGCAAAAAACTTCCCTGATTCATCAAAAATGTTTATTGAAGTGGGTAAGCAAGTTAGCGTTGCCGATCTCAATCGCGGTATCGTCATTTCATCAGGGAACGATGCTTGTGTGGCTATGGCTGAACATATTGCCGGTAGTGAAGATGGCTTTGCTGATTTGATGAACACCTACGCAAAACAGCTCGGTATGACCGGCACTAACTTCGTCAATAGCCACGGTCTGCCAGATGCCAATCAATACACCACCGCGCGTGATATGGCCTTGTTAGCACAGGCATTGATTCGCGAAGTGCCTGAAGAATATGCGTTATATGCCGAGCAATCATTTACCTTCAATGGTATCAAGCAATACAACCGTAACAGCTTGTTATGGGATCGCAGTATGAATGTCGATGGCATTAAAACTGGCTATTACAGTGATGCCGGTTACAGCTTGGTGAGTTCAGGTACCGAAGGTAATACCCGTATGGTAGCTGTAGTGATGGGTACCAGTAGCGAGCAAACACGGGCCGCTGAAAGCAAGAAACTGCTCAACTACGGCTTCCGCTTTTTTGAAACTGTGAAAGCCTACAGCGCTGGTGACAGTTTTGTTGAACATCGGGTTTGGAGTGGCGAGCAAGATACCGTCGCCCTAGGCGTTGCGAATGACGTGGTATTGACCGTGCCGAAAGGGCAACGTAATGCCATTAAGGCCAATTTTGAGCTCAGTCAAAAGCTCGAAGCACCGATCGCCAAAGGTACTGTGGTTGGTACGGTGTATTTGCAAATCGATGGCGAAGATGTGGCTAACTTCCCGCTCGTCACGCTGCAAGAAGTGGTTGAAGGCGGTTGGTGGAAACAATTTACCGACTGGGTAGCGCAACAATTTAGCGACGACGTGTAAGGCCTTTATGCACAGCACAGTGTTTTTAAATGGCGAGTGGCTCGCCGCAGCAGCAGCAAAAGTCTCGGTCTATGACCGGGGCTTTTTGTTTGCCGACGGCATCTACGAAGTCGTCCCGGTGTATCAACGTCGACCATTTTTGATGGCCGACCATTTGGCGCGTATGGAGCGTTCGCTAGCAGCCCTCAATATCACTGCACCTGGCGCTGATTATTGGCAAGCAGTCATCGCTGAGTTGTTAGCGCGCAATGAACTCGATGATGCCCTGGTTTATATCCAAATTACCCGTGGCGCTGAGGCAAATCGCTCGCACATACCAACCAGCGCCATGTCCGCCACATTATTTGCCTCGCTATCACCGCTCAACGCGCACTGGCACCAACCCGCTCCGTTGGCGGTCACGCTATTAGAAGATATTCGCTGGCTGCGCTGCGATATTAAGAGTATCAGCTTACTAGGCAACATCATGCTCAAACAGCAGGCGCACAGCGCCGGCTATGCCGAACCACTCCTGCAACGCGATGGCTATATCACCGAAGGCGCGTCATGTAACTTCTTCGCGGTACGCGACGGGGTGGTTTATACCGCACCCAAAAGTCATTTAATTTTGCCTGGCATTACCCGTGACCATACCCTTGAACTCGCACGCGAATTAGGCTTAGAGGTGCGGGAAGAAGCCTTTGCGGTTGCTGATCTAGCGCAACTTGATGAGCTTTTCTTGACCAGTTCGAGCCGCGAAGTGCAGCCCATTGATCGAATTGATGCTATGATCATTGGCAACGGAGAGTGCGGTCCGGTCACCGCTCAATTGGTCGCGGCATATCATGCCAGCAAACGTAAGTTGTGTGAGATTTCCTAATGCAGAAAACCCGCTTTGACGAATTAGTCGAGTTTCCTTGTGTCTTTACCTTTAAGGTCATGGGTTTGGCAGTGCCGTCCCTGCCCGACAATGTGGTGGCTGTGGTTCAACAGCATGCACCGGGCGATTACTCACCGCAGGTGAAGCCGAGTAGCAAAGGCAACTATCACTCGGTGTCGATTCAAATTCAGGTGCACAGTCAGAGCCATATCGAAACCTTGTATCAAGCATTAGCAGCGATTGACGAAGTTCGTTATGTCCTTTGATTTACGTATTCGTCAGCTCGGCCGCCAGCCTTACCAACCGGTGTGGCAAGCCATGCAGCAGTTTACCGATGAGCGCGATGACACCACCGTGGATGAACTCTGGGTGCTGGAGCATGACCCGGTCTTTACCCAAGGCCAAGCCGGTAAAGCTGAGCATATTTTGTTGCCAGGCGACATACCGGTGGTGCAAGTAGACCGCGGTGGTCAAGTGACCTATCATGGCCCCGGTCAACTGGTGGTGTATTTTTTACTCGATATTCGCCGCCGTAAACTCGGTGTACGGCATTTGGTGACCGCTATCGAAGACAGTATTGTTGCCACCATGGCACAGTATGACATCAGTGCCGCTGCCCGGCCTGATGCCCCAGGCGTTTATGTTGACGGCGCTAAACTTTGTTCGCTCGGTTTGCGTATCCGTAAAGGCTGCTCGTTCCATGGCTTAGCGCTTAACGTGAATATGGATTTAAGCCCATTTGCTCGTATCAACCCTTGTGGTTATGCCGGCATGCAAATGGTGCAAAGTGCTGACTTAGGGGGCCCGCAAACTGTTGCCGAAGCTGCCACATTAGTTACTGAGATTTTTGCTAAACAACTTGGTTATCAAGCCATTCAATCAGTTACAGGATTTGCCCACGATTATGTCTAAACCAGTCAGAGTTGAACCCGGAGTAAAACTGCGCGACGCCGATAAAATGGCCTTGATTCCAGTTAAAGTGGTACCGATTGAGCGCGAGCAAATGCTGCGCAAACCGTCCTGGTTAAAGGTTAAGTTGCCATCGTCAACGCAACGCATCGATGAAATCAAGCAAGCTATGCGTAAGCACGGTTTGCACTCGGTTTGTGAGGAAGCATCTTGCCCTAACCTACCTGAGTGTTTTAACCACGGTACGGCTACCTTCATGATTTTGGGAGCTATTTGTACTCGTCGCTGCCCGTTCTGCGATGTTGCCCATGGGCGGCCCCTGCCGGTCGACCCTGAAGAGGCAGTTAAACTCGGTGCCACTATTCGCGATATGAAAGTGAAGTATGTGGTCGTCACCTCGGTTGACCGTGATGACTTGCGTGACGGTGGAGCTCAGCATTTTGCCGATTGTATCCGCGAGATCCGCGCGCAGAGCCCAGGCATTCAAGTAGAAGTGCTGGTACCGGATTTCCGCGGGCGTATGGAGATTGCCTTAGATATCCTGCAAGCCGAAGCGCCTGATGTATTCAATCATAATTTGGAAACCGTACCGCGTATGTATAAAGCAGCGCGCCCAGGTGCTAGTTACCAATGGTCACTGGATTTACTCAAACGCTACAAAGAAGCCCGCCCAGACGTTCGCACGAAATCAGGCCTAATGGTCGGTTTAGGCGAAACCAACGAGGAAATCCTTGAGGTCATGCGCGATTTACGTGCACACAATGTCGACATGCTGACTATCGGCCAATATTTAGCGCCGAGTCGTCATCATATTGCTGTCACCCGCTATGTAACGCCGGAAGAATTTGATATGTTTCGGCTAGAAGGTGACAAGATGGGCTTTACCCATATTGCTAGTGGCCCGCTGGTGCGGTCGTCGTATCATGCCGACCTGCAAGCTGCTGGTGTTGCAGTCAAATAACCCTGAGGTAGTGCTATGAGTACGCTGATTTGGTGTTTATTAATTGCGGGTCTGTTGCCAATAGCGGCAAAAGCGCCTGTGGTCTATTTTCAAAATCGTGATAAAGGTTACGACAATCGTCATCCGCGCCAACAACAAGCACGGTTAACAGGTCCTGGGGCGCGCGCCGTTGCCGGGCATTATAATGCTTATGAAGCCTTTCCATTGTTTGCCGCGGCGGTGCT
>CAYXGO010000038.1:0-10834 GCA_964464575.1 uncultured Pseudomonas sp.
TTTGCAGCAAGCTGATATGGAACAGTTAGAACAGGTGCAAGATGTCGGTCAGGTGGTCGCCAGTCATATCTACCAATTTTTCCGTGAGCCACATAATCAACAGATCATTGCCGAGCTATTGGCATTAGGTATTGATTGGCCAGAAATTAAGGCGGCCAGCGCGCAAACCGCAACGCTTACGGGGCACACTTATGTACTTACCGGCACCTTGCTAAGCATGACGCGTGATGAAGCTAAACAAGCGCTACAAGCACGTGGCGCAAAAGTGGCGGGTAGTGTGTCGGCCAAGACTACGGCGGTTATTGCCGGCGATAATGCCGGTTCAAAACTAGCCAAAGCTGAGCAACTCGGCGTACCTGTTCTCAGCGAGGATGATTTGGCGCGTCTGATTGCCGATTAACGCTGGTGCATTAACTCTGTGAATTGATGCGGGTCACGTCGATGTATAACTTCAGCCGCTGACCCGGCTGCAAATAGTTATTACGACTGATTTGATTCCACTTTTCAATGTCGGTGATGGTGACATTGTAGCGGTTGGCTATGCGTGCCAATGAGTCGCCGGCGCGCACTTGATACTGGATACTGCGCATTACCGCGCCTTCTGTGCGCTGTTGCGGTAACCAAACCACTAACTGCTTGCCGGGCCGCAGTGGGTCGGTCGGTGCCATGCCATTCCAGCTCGCCAGTGAACGCAGATTGACGTTATATTTGCGGCTGATGTCCCACAGTGTGTCGCCCGATACCACCTTGTGCTCGATTTTGAACTGGCCGCGTTCGGTGGCTTGAGTAGCCGCCAAGCGTTGGTCTGCCGATAAGCTGTATTCATCTAAATCACGGGTTGCCACGGGAATAAGTAAAAAGTCGCCGGCGCGAATTAAATTGCCGCTGATGGCATTGGCGCTGCGAATCGCATCAACGGTGGTGTGATATTGTTTCGCAATCACCAATAAACTCTCACCCGATTTCACCTTGTGCCGCGTCCATTGCACAAACTCGCGCTGGTCGGCAGTGCTCAGCCATTGTTGTAATTGCTCAGCGTTAGCGAGGGGTAACAGCAAGCGATGTGGACCGTCCGGATCAGTAGCCCAGCGATTGTAGCCAGAATTATAATGGTGTAGCTGCTTTAAGGTGAGCCCTGCGTGCTTTGCTGCGGTAGCTAAATCAATTTGGCTGGAGACCTCTAAAACGGCTAAGTAGGGGGTGTTATCAATCGGCGTCCAGCTGTATTGATACTGCTCATGATGCTTCAAAATATCAGCGAGAGCGAGTAACTTCGGCACATAAGCACGGGTTTCACGAGGTAGGCTTAAAGACCAAAAATCAGTCGGTTTGCCAGCCCGAGCATTGGCTCGAATAGCCCGTTCTACACGGCCTTCGCCGGAATTATAGGCGGCTAGTGCATGGAGCCAGTCGCCGTCAAAGCGTTTTTGTAGTGCATCGAGATAATCTAAGGCGGCATGAGTGCTGGCTAAAACATCGCGGCGACCGTCATACCACCAATTGATATCGAGGCCATAATGACGCGCAGTACCTGGGATAAATTGCCAAATACCAGCGGCGCGACCGTGAGAATAGGCAAATGGGTCAAAAGCACTTTCAACAATAGGTAGTAAGGCCAATTCCAATGGCATATTGCGGCGTTCAATTTCTTCGACAATCAAATGCATAAACGGCGCAGCACGTTTGGCGACCCGTTCCATATAGGCCGGATTACGTAAATACCAGTCACGTTGTGAAATCAGCCGCTGTTGTTCTGGCGCATCAAAGGTGAGTTGCCGTTGAATACGAACCCAAATATCGGCTTCTTGCTGCGGCGTCAGTTGTGCTAACTCGGTTTCTAACTCTGCGGTTACTTCGGGTGTTTTGACGGGCTGTTCAGCGTCATCATTCACCATCGCTTGGGCTTTATTGTCACTGTCTTGGCTGTCTAAATCAGCGACTACTTTGGCCTCGGGGTGAGCGCTTTCATGCTCTGCGCTCGTCGGCTGAGTAAGTTGGCAGGCTGATAACAGCACAGCGCTGGTGGCGACAATAAACCATCGAATCATCTATTCATTCCTATGAGCTAAATCATGTTAGCAGTAATTATTCGCGCAGTTTACGTGTTTAAAAGCGGTCTTTCCACTCTCGTAAGCGGCGGAATTCAGCCACAGATTGTGCCCGCAAGAATGGATTAATAGCAAACTCATCGGCCAAACAACTTGGTAACGACGGTAACCCTTGCTCGCGTAACTGCTGAACTCGCTGCTGGGCGTCGCGTACCGCTTGGCTATCCGGCATAGCCGCTGCAGCAAAGCGTAAATTGGCTAAACTATATTCATGTGCTGCATAGACGCTAGTCTCGGCCGGGAGTTCAGTGAATAAACGTAAAGACTGATGAAATTGCTCCGGGCTGCCCTCAAACATCCGACCGCAACCGGCGAGAAATAGTGTGTCACCACAAAACAATGCCCCATGTCCAACATAACTGATGTGATCCAAGGTATGACCTGGGGTTGCTAACACCCGCCATTGTAAACCAAGTTCGCTCAGGGTGACGTTATCGCCGTGCTTAACGCCTGTGCTGATACCTTTGAATGGCGATGTTGCCGGGCCATAAACTGGGCATTGCCATTGCGCTACGAGCTCGGCAATGCCATCGGTGTGGTCCCAATGATGATGCGTCACCAGTATCGCCGCCAGTTGACACTGCTGCTGTGCCAGCCAGTGTTGACAAGGGGCTGCCGCGCCTGGGTCGACTAACACCACCTGGTGCGGATGCGACGCTGGCTGAATAGCCCAAATGTAGTTATCATCGAATGCAGCTATTGCAGTTATACGCATAAGACCCCTTGACCTTCTCAACCACTGAGTGAGTAGTTCGTTATCATGATGATTAAACCGGCGCTTAGGCAGTTGATTCCGGCTGCACCGCAACATTGGAGCCAACTACCTCATGGTCACTGGCTGCGGCAGCAGGTGAGCCAGGCGTTAGCACCGCATTGCAGCAAAATTTTTGGCTATCACGTGGCCCGCGTAGGGGCGTTGGCGGCTGATTTAATGCTGCCGGAATTACGCGTTAAGCATCAGTTTACTATCAATTCGCAAGCACCTGCCGAGGTTATCACTGATTTGCACCATTGGCCATTTGCCGAGCACAGTCTAGATGCTGTAGTGCTGGTTAATCAGCTGGAATTCGACACCGACCCGCATCAACTATTGCGTGAGGCGACGCACAGTTTGATTGCCGATGGCTATTTGCTAGTGGTGGGTATGAACCCAATCAGCCCGGCGTTGCTCACTGGTATTTGGCCAGGACGCATTGATAGCTATCCATGGAATGGGCGCTACTTTACCCGTGCACGGGTCATTGATTGGCTATCGCTATTGAACTACGAACTGATTGCTAGCGAGTATATTGCCCCGAGTTTACTGATTGATGCCTTAGCCAACCCCAGCGCTGGTGTTATGCGTATTAGCCGCCTGCTACCGCAGCTTGGCAGTATGTATGTATTGGTGGCGCGTAAGCGCCACTATCCGCTCACGACAGTCCGCCAGCGACGTGCAGTGAAAGTCAATCACGGCGCAACGTTACCGGTCGCCAATAGCCGCGGGGTAGACTAACTCTCCGCCTGATAGCCTTGGTCAACGGTGGCTGGTGATTGCTCTGCGGCTTGCCGCGCCAGCACATCACAGCGCTCGTTTTGCGGGTGCCCGGCATGTCCCTTAACCCAATCCCAGCGAATACTATGGGGTGTGGTTGCAGCCAACAAGCGCTGCCATAAGTCAGCGTTCTTCACCGGCTTTTTAGCCGCAGTACGCCAACCATTGCGTTGCCAGCCTTTGATCCAACTAGTGATGCCTTGGCGCATATATTCGCTGTCTGAGGTGACCACCACGCTGCACGGGCGTTTCAGCGCTTCTAAACCAACGATAACTGCCAGCAGCTCCATGCGATTGTTGGTGGTTAAGCGGAATCCAGCTGACAGCTCTTTATGCACGCTGCCATATTCAATAATCACACCATAGCCACCTGGCCCCGGATTACCAAGGCACGAACCATCGGTATAAATATGTACGACTTTCTCTGACATTTGACTGCAGTATCCGTTGAATCATCTGAGCTGATCGGTGAAGATAAGCTACACCATCGCAGCCAGTCGAACAATGTTCCATGAATCAACATCGTCAAATTGTACTTGATACCGAAACCACCGGCTTAGATCCGGCGCAAGGGCATCGCATCATTGAAATTGGTGCGGTGGAGCTGATTGGGCGCAAGTTAACCGGCAATACCTTTCATGTGTATTTGAACCCGCAGCGTTTGGTCGAGCAAGAAGCGATTGCGGTACATGGTATCAGCAACGAGTTTCTGCAAGACAAGCCGGTGTTTGCACAAGTGGCTGATAAATTCATCGACTTTATCGAAGGCGCCGAATTAGTTATTCACAATGCCGCGTTTGACGTTGGTTTTATGGATCATGAGTTCAAGCGCTGGCGGGCCGATGCGGCACTGACCCACGACATGTGTAAGGTACTTGATACCTTGAAACTAGCGCGGGACCTGCGCCCAGGGCAGAAAAATAACCTCGATGCCTTGTGTCGGGCGTTTGGTATCGATAACTCCAACCGTAATTTTCACGGTGCATTACTCGATGCTGAATTATTAGCCGATGTGTATTTAGCCATGACCGGCGGCCAAACCAAGTTAGCGTTAGCCAGTCATAGCGCCAATCAAAGTGGTGCCAGTCACAATGGCTGGACGCCGATCACCAATAAGTCATCGTTACGGGTGATTCACGCCGATGATAGTGAGCAACAAGCCCATGCCGAACGCTTGAAAATCATTCAACACGCACTTTGGCAGTAGCCTTTTGTTCACAATTCAAGCAAACGAAATAAATACTGCAAAAAAAGGTTGACGGCAATCAGGCGCGCTCGTAATATTCGCACCGCACTGCAGGCCACCTTACCATTTGGCTTGTTTTGGACACTGCGGAGCGGTAGTTCAGTTGGTTAGAATACCGGCCTGTCACGCCGGGGGTCGCGGGTTCGAGTCCCGTCCGTTCCGCCACTTCTTTTGTCATCCACAGTTCCATTGCTGGAGTGTTGCGCGATGAGTTTGGCGAATGCCTGCTTGACGTGTGGTGCTTGTTGTTCGTCGTTTAGAGTCTCATTTTATTGGGGCGAAGCGACGGGAGCTCCCAACGGTTATGTCCCCAGTGAACTCACTGAAGCGGGATACCATCCCCATTTGATTTGCATGCAAGGCACCAACCAGAAGCAACCGCGTTGCGTGGCATTGCAAGGCGAAATTGGGCAAAGCGTCAGTTGCAGTATTTACGCTGACCGGCCGTCACCCTGTCGTGAATTTGCTATGTCTATTGACGGTAGCAACCCGAGTTGCGATAAAGCCCGCAGTAAGTTTGGTCTATTACCACTCATTTCCGTGGTTGAAGTCGCGTAATAGCGCACGAAAATCCGCTCAGGCGTCCGCTTTCTGCCATGAATGGTGCTTGAGTGAAGCGCCTGGGGCGAGTACAGTATTGGACGTCTTAAAAAATCACCCCAAGGAGAATCCATTATGCGTATGAGTCTCATCGCAATTGCTATTGGCGCTAGCTTATCGCTGGCTGCGTGTTCAGATAAAGAAGCACCACAACAAATGACTGAAGGTCAAGCTACTGAGCAAGTCGCTGCAGAATTCAACCAAGCCAATCCATTCTATGCTGCTAGCACTCTGCCATACATGGCACCTGACTTCACCGCGATCAAATTTGAACATTATCGTCCTGCTATCTACGCGGGTATGGCTGAGCAAGCAGCAGAAATTGCTGCGATTGCCAACAACACTGAAGCACCAACTTTTGAAAATACCATCGTCGCGATGGAAAAATCAGGTCGTCTGTTAAGCCGTGTGAGTGCCGTATTTGGTAATATTGCGGGCTCAAACAGCAACGATGACATCCGCAATTTACAAGCTGAGTTAGCGCCTAAGTGGGCTGAACATCGCGACAACATCATGCTCAATCCAGCGTTGTTTGCCCGCGTTGAAGCGATTTACAACAATCGTGAGTCACTCAGCGGTGAAGCCTTGCGCCTTGTTGAAGACACCTACACCAGCTTTGTGCGCGCCGGTGCTCGCTTAAACGAAGCAGAGCAAGTACGTATTCGTGAAATCAACAGCGAAATGTCATCATTGACCACGCAGTTCTCACGTAACTTGATGACTCTGGTTGATGAAAACCTCATTGTGGTTGATAGCGAAGCTGAATTAGCTGGCGCTACTGCCAACCAAATTGCCGGTTATGCCGCTGCTGCCAAAGCCGCCGGTATGGAAGGCAAGTATGTGATCCGTCTGAGCAACACAACGCGCCAATCTATTCTGGAGTCATTGGAAAACCGTGAATTGCGCCAGCGTATTTGGGAAGCCTCGGCCAATCGTGGGTTGGGTAACACCGCCACCGATAACCGTCCGTTGGTCGCGCAATTGACCAAGCTGCGTGCTGAACGCGCTAAATTACTCGGTTATGACAACTGGGGTGCATTCACCTTGGCACAGAGTATGGCTGGCACACCAGAAGCCGCGCAAAAAATGCTGCGTGACCTAGTACCAGCAGTAGTCAGCAACGTTGAAGCCGAAAAAGCGGAAATTCAAGCAATGATCAACGCTCAAGGTGGCAATTTTGAAGTGCAGCCATGGGATTGGTTCTATTATGCTGAACAAGTACGCGCAGAGAAGTATTCAATTGATTCAAGTGAAGTCAAAAAGTACTTTGAATTCAATCGTGTGGTAGAAGACGGTGTATTCTTCACCATGACCGAATTGTTTGGTATCACCTTCCATAAACGTGATGACATCCCAGTATATGCTGACGATGTATATGTATATGAAGTCAAGGATGTTGATGGCGAAACGCTCGGTTTGTTCTATGGCGACTGGTTTACTCGTGATGGTAAGCGCGGTGGTGCATGGATGAGCTCGTTCGTGAGTCAAAGCCATTTGTTAGGCACCAAGCCAGTGATTCTCAACAACATGAACATTCGCAAGGCGCCAGAAGGCCAGCCAACGCTGTTAAGCTTTGACGAAGTAAGCACCATGTTCCACGAGATCGGTCACGCCCTGCACGGCATGTTCTCTGACGTGATGTATCCGTCATTGGCTGGTACCTCGGTATCACGCGACTATGTTGAGTTTCCGTCGACCTTCCAAGAAGACTGGATGCTAGACCCTAAAGTGCTGGCTAACTTTGCTAACCATTACGAGACCGGTGAGCCAATCCCTGCGGAATTACTCGCCAAGGTATTAGCCGCGAAAAACTTTAACCAAGGCTTTGATACGTTAGAGTATATTTCAGCAGCATTATTGGACTTCGAATACCACACACTGTCGGTTGACGAAGCAAATATCGACGATGTCGCTGCTTTTGAAGCTGCGGCCTTAAAAGCTAATGGTGTTGATGTGGCTGCAGTACCGCCACGCTATAAATCAGCCTATTTTGCCCACGTGTTTTCGGGCGGCTACTCAGCCGGTTATTACGCCTACATGTGGTCAGAAGTACTGGCTGCGGATGCCTTTAAATTTATGGGTACCCGTGGTGGCTTAACCTTAGAAAATGGCCAAGCATTCCGTGACGCCATTTTGTCGAAGGGCAACAGTATCGACCCGATGCAGCAGTACATTAACTTCCGTGGCCAAGAGCCAACGGTTGATGCATTGCTCGAGCGTCGTGGTTTAACTGCGCCAAAACTTGATCAGTAATTATTACTGCTTAGGCCGAGCAATACATAGGCAGACCTTTATGGTCTGCCTTTTTTTTGCTACAATTTGGCACAATTTTTTTGCTGAACTCTTTGCTGAACTTTTGCCAAATTCGCTCAATAGGAATGACCATGTCAATCGATAGCTCAACCATTATTTATACTGAAACCGACGAAGCACCACGCTTAGCTACCTATTCACTGCTGCCGATTGTGCAGGCCTTTACCAAAGCTGCTGGAGTGAAAGTTGAAACGCGCGATATTTCTCTAGCGGGCCGCATCATTGCAAGCTTTCCTGAATTCTTGCAAGAGCAGCAGCGCATTGGTGATGCTTTAGCTGAGCTAGGTGAGTTAGCCAATAAGCCAGAAGCGAACATTATTAAATTGCCGAATATTTCGGCCTCTATTCCGCAGTTAATTGCGGCGATTAAAGAGTTGCAGGGCCAAGGTTACGCCTTGCCTGATTACCCGGTTGAAGCGACCACCCCTGAACAACGTGATATTAAAGCGCGTTACGACCGCATCAAGGGCTCGGCAGTAAACCCAGTGCTCCGCGAAGGTAATTCTGATCGTCGTGCGCCGGCATCGGTGAAAAACTATGCTAAGAAGCACCCGCATCGCATGGGCAAATGGTCAGCTGATTCAAAAACTCACGTTGCCCATATGACCGATGGTGATTTCTACAGCAGCGAGCAGTCGACTACCTTTGCTGCCGCTGACAGCCTGCGTGTGGTATTGCGTACGCCAGCGGGTGAAACGCTGTTAAAAGATGGCATCAAGGTGCAAGCCGGTGAAGTCGTTGATGCTGCGCGTATGAGTGTGGCCAAATTGGCTGACTTCTTTGCCCAGCAAACTGCGACCGCTAAGCAAGAAAATATTCTGCTGTCATTGCATTTGAAAGCCACCATGATGAAGGTCTCTGACCCAATTATGTTTGGTCACGCGGTGAAAGTGTATTTCGCCGATTTATTCAGCAAGTACGGCGATACCTTTAAGCAATTGGGCGTTGATGTCAGTAATGGCTTTGGTGATGTGGTGGCGAAAGTTGCGACCTTGCCTGCTGAGCAGCGCGCCGCAATTGAAGCTGATATTGCGGCGATCTTTAATCAGCAACCTGAATTAGCCATGGTGAACTCAGACAAGGGCATTACCAACTTACACGTGCCAAGTGACGTGATTATTGATGCCTCGATGCCAGCGATGATCCGTGATGGTGGCAAAATGTGGGATCGTCAAGGTAAAACCCAAGACACCAAGGCCATGATCCCTGATCGTTGCTATGCCGGGGTTTATCAAGCGACTATTGATTTCTGTAAGCAGCACGGTGCTTTTGATCCGGCAACTATGGGAACCATCCCGAACGTGGGTTTAATGGCGCAAAAAGCGGAAGAATACGGTTCGCACGACAAAACCTTTGAAATTGCTGCTGCCGGATCGGTAGTAGTACTGAATCAAGCGGGCGAGACGGTGTTCACTCATGATGTAGAGAAGGGCGATATCTGGCGCATGTGCCAAGTCAAAGACGCACCAATTCGCGACTGGGTCAAATTGGCCGTCAATCGCTCACGGTTAAGCGGTATGCCTGCCGTGTTCTGGCTAGATGCCAAGCGCGCCCATGACGCTCAACTGATCAAAAAAGTGCACAGCTATTTAGCTGAACACGACACCGATGGCCTTGATCTACAAATCATGGCACCCACCGAAGCCACTTTGCACTCGCTAGCGCGCATGAAAGCCGGCCAAGATACCATTTCGGTCACCGGTAACGTGCTGCGTGATTACTTGACCGATTTGTTCCCAATCCTAGAACTCGGTACCTCGGCGAAAATGTTATCAGTGGTGCCACTGATGAACGGTGGTGGCTTATTTGAGACCGGCGCGGGCGGTTCAGCACCGAAGCACGTGCAGCAGTTTGTTGAAGAAAACTACCTGCGTTGGGACTCACTCGGTGAATTCTTGGCACTAGCGGCATCGCTGGAGCATTTGGCCCAAACCACCGGCAATAAACGCGCACAGGTGCTAGCAGATGGCCTGGATAAAGCCAATGCTAAGTTCCTCGACAACGACAAATCGCCAGCACGTAAAGTTGGTGAAATTGACAACCGTGGTAGCCACTTCTATTTAGCCATGTATTGGGCTGAAGCCTTGGCCGCGCAAACCGATGATGCTGAACTAGCTGCACGCTTTGCTAAATTAGCAACGCAATTACAGCAGCACGAACAAACTATCCTGGCTGAGTTAATTGCGGTGCAGGGGAGTGCTGTTGAGATTGGTGGTTACTATCAGCCAAATAGCAGCTTAGTGGATAAGGCCATGCGCCCATCAGCCACCCTAAATAACGCGCTGGCCACGCTGTAAAGCAGCCCTATCTTGCGTTGTTAAAATTGTTTTAGTAAAGGCCCGTGACTAGCCATAGTCGCGGGCTTTTTTTCTGCTAGACTAGCAGCAACAATGAATCTCACCGGAGCGAGAACGATATGACTGAGCAAGAATTTGAGCAAAGCCCATTAACCCAGACTATTAGTCAAAATGGTCATACTGTACAGGTCGATATTTATCGGGGCGACCACGGTGGTTGGATCTTAGAAATTGTCGATGAGGGCAATAACTCAACCTTATGGGAAGATGAATTTGAATCTGACCAAGATGCCCTCGATGAAGCCAAAGCAGCTATTGAAGAAGAGGGCATTGAAGCCTTTATTGGTAGCAACGACTAAGCGTTCTGGTAGTGACAGCGTTCATACCAAGCCGGCGTATTGCCGGCATTGATATTGCTTGGCGTGATGGAAATCCCTCGGCGCTGGTTATCGGTGAGCTGGAGCAGGGCGTGTTGCAGGTCGAACAACTGCTGCATGACTGCTATAGCGCGCCAGAAATGGGCCAGATACTCCTCGCCGAAGCGGTTCATGGCGTGGCTATTGATGGCCCCACCGTGATCGTCAATGCCACGGGTATGCGCGACTGTGAACGCGCAATAGCCAGTCGTTACGGGCGCCGTGGGGTGGCGTGCTATCCGGCTAATCTCAATTTGTGGGCACATTGTCAAAGCCTGCAATTGAGCCAGTGGTTGTTGCAGCGTGGCTTTGACCATGCG
>CAYXGO010000039.1:0-10732 GCA_964464575.1 uncultured Pseudomonas sp.
TGGAGTGATGAAGCAAGAGGGCACGCATGAAGGCTGTATCGAGCAGATCTATCGTCTATTTACCGAAGGCTTGTATGCCGAAGCGCCGCAGTTAGACGAAGCAGGGCGTATGCGGATGGATGGCAAAGAGACCAATCAAGCCACCCAAGCCAAGATCAAAGCATTATGGGATCAAGTCACTCAAGAGAATTTCCATGAGCTGGCTGACTACCAAGGCTACCATGCTGACTTCCTCAAACTGTTCGGTTTTGGTCTGGCAGGGATCGATTATGATGCCGATGTTGACCCAGTAGTAAACTGGTCCTAATCACCACTCAATCAGCCCTTTGAAATCGGGAAAATTTGTGTCGTGTGAGGTAGTAACCCGCGACACAAATTGCTAAAATGCCCGCCCTAGGTGAACACGAACAAAAATCAGGCAGTGCAACAGTTGTGGTTTTGCACCGTTTTGTTGCACTAACTAATTGATTTTTCAGGGTTTCATGCTTGCTAGCGCGGGCGTGGAGCAAGATCAATCTTCCCTAACGAGTAGTGCATACGCGTATGATTACAATCAAGAAAGGGCTGGATATTCCAATTTCTGGAGCGCCCCAGCAAAGTATCCATGATGGCCCTGCCATCACTTCCGTTGCCGTTTTAGGTGAAGAGTATGTCGGTATGCGTCCTACCATGCATGTGCAGGTGGGTGACCGCGTGGCCAAAGGCCAAATACTTTTCGAAGACAAGAAAAACCCAGGTGTGACTTTTACTGCTCCGGCTGCCGGTGTGGTGAAAGACGTGCTGCGTGGTGCGCAACGGGTGTTGCAAGCGGTAGTTATTAGCCTTGAAGGTGACGACAAAGTCAGCTTTGATAGCTACAGCAGCGACCAGCTAGCCAGCCTTGACCGCGCTAAAGTGGTAGAGCAATTAAACGCTGCTGGCCAATGGGTCGCCCTGCGTACCCGGCCATTTAGCCGCTCGCCGAAACTGGACGCAGAGCCTGCCGCGATTTTTGTTAATGCCATGGACACCAATCCATTGGCGGCTAATCCAGCTACTATTATTGCTGCTGAGCAACAAGCCTTTATTGATGGTTTACAGGTGCTCACCACCCTGACTCAGGGCAAGGTGTTTGTCAGCAAAGCGGCCGATGCTGAGATCAGCGTTGGTGACGCGAAAGTGCAGCTTGAAAGCTTTGCCGGCCCGCATCCAGCAGGCTTAGTGGGCACTCACATTCACTTTTTGAGCCCGGTTGGTGCTACCAAGCAAGTGTGGCACATTAACTACCAAGACGTGATTGCTTACGGCAAGTTGTTCACTACCGGTGAGCTGTATAACGGCCGCGTGGTTGCGTTAGCCGGCCCAAGCGTCAGCAATCCACGTTTAGTGCGCACTGTTCTTGGCGCCAACCTGACTGAGTTGACCAAAGGTGAACTGCAGACGGGTAATCAACGTATCATTTCAGGCTCAGTACTGAACGGTCATAAGGTTGATGATGCGCACCAATGGTTAGGGCGTTTCCATCTGCAAGTGACCGCACTGACTGAAGGTGACCAAAAAGAATTCTTCGGCTGGATCAAACCGGGTGTCAATCAACACTCTGTGACGCGTGCTTATTTGGGCCATTTGGCACCGAAAAAGTTATTCGCTATGACCACCACCACCAACGGTTCAGAGCGTTCTATGGTGCCAATTGGCAACTATGAGCGCATCATGCCGTTGGATATCCTGCCAACCATTTTGTTGCGCGATATTTTATCAGGTGATTCCGAGCAAGCCGCTAAGTTGGGTGCGCTGGAGCTTGATGAAGAAGATTTAGCGCTTTGTACGTACGTGTGCCCAGGCAAATATGAATACGCTGCAGCATTACGCACGATGCTAAATGACATCGAGAAAGAGGGCTGATCATGGGTTTGAAACATTTCCTCGAAGAGATTGAACCGAACTTCGAAAAAGGCGGCAAGTACGAGAAGTTTTACGCCTTATACGAAGCCGCGGCGACGATCTTCTACACGCCAGGCAAAGTCACCAAAGGTGTGACCCACGTGAAAGATAGCGTGGACCTGAAGCGCATCATGATTTTGGTATGGATGATGACATTCCCAGCCATGTTCTGGGGTATGTACAACGTCGGTAACCAAGCATTTTTAGCACTCGGTAACGGCTATGAGTTGGCTGATATCTGGCAAGTGGGTTTGTTCCAACTGCTCGGCGGTGACCTAGCCAACGCCGGCTGGGCTGGTAAGCTGCTCTACGGCGCCTGTTTCTTTGTGCCGGTTTATGCCACCACCTTCATTGTTGGCGGCTTTTGGGAAGTGCTGTTCGCCAGCGTGCGGAAACACGAAATCAACGAAGGCTTCTTCGTTACCTCGGTGTTGTTCTCATTGACCTTGCCAGCAACCATTCCGTTGTGGCAAGTGGCTTTAGGTATCACCTTCGGTGTAGTGATTGGTAAAGAAGTATTTGGCGGCACTGGCCGTAACTTCTTAAACCCAGCGCTGACTGGTCGTGCGTTCCTGTACTTTGCCTTCCCAGCGCAAATCTCGGGTGACCAAGTGTGGACTGCGGTCGACGGTTTTTCAGGCGCTACCTTGTTGGGCCAAGCGGCAACCGGTACTAACTATTTCAGCGATACGGCGCTGTGGTGGGATGCCTTCTTAGGCAACATCCAAGGCTCTATGGGTGAAGTATCGACGCTGATGATTTTGATTGGCGGTTTAGCACTGATTTACTTCCGCATTGCCTCATGGCGTATCGTCAGTGGTGTGTTCATTGGTATGGTGGCGTTATCGGTGCTGTTTAATACCATTGGCAGCGACACCAACACCATGTTCTTAATGCCGTGGTACTGGCACTTGGTGGTGGGTGGTTTTGCCTTCGGTATGATGTTCATGGCAACCGACCCAGTATCAGCCTCATTTACCAACAAAGCGAAGTTCTGGTATGGCTTCTTAATTGGTGCCATGACGGTATTGATTCGGGTGGTAAACCCGGCTTACCCAGAAGGCATCATGCTCGCAATCTTGTTTGCGAACGTGTTTGCGCCACTGTTTGACCACTTCGTTGTGCAAGCGAACATTAAGCGGAGATTGGCTCGCAATGTCTAACAAAAACGAAACTCTCGGCAAAACGCTGTTTGTGGTGGTCGCACTGTGTTTGGTGTGTGCCATCATCGTAGCCGGCTCAGCGGTTGGTTTGAAACCGCTGCAGCAGAAAAACGCAGCGTTAGATATGCAACGTAACGTGCTTGATGCAGCTGGCTTGTTACAGCCAGGCACCGACGTCATCGCGTTATTCGAAGAACGCGTTGATACGCGTCTTGTTGACCTCAACACGCTGACCTATGTGGATAGTGTGGATGGCAAAAACGCCACCGACTACAACCCGATCAGCGTGGCGAAAAAGCCAGGCTTAGGCACCAAGCTTGATAAAGCTGAAGACACCGCGGGTATCGGTTCACGCGAAAACGTCGCCAAGTTGTACTTTATCAACGACAGTAACGGCGAGCTAGAAACCCTGGTGGTATTTATTCGTGGTTACGGATTGTGGGGCACTATGTATGGTCTGTTAGCACTTGAGCCGGACCTGAATACCATTAAAGGGGTGAACTTCTATGAGCATATGGAAACTCCCGGCTTAGGTGGCGAAATTCAGAACCCGAACTGGGTTGCTGGTTGGCAAGGCAAGCAATTGTACGGTGACGATATGAGCACAGTACAAATTGATGTGACTAAGAACGTTGCTGACCCGGCGCACGACGTCGATGCGTTGTCCGGCGCTACCCTAACCAGTAACGGCGTTGAGAACACCTTCCAATATTGGTTTAGCGATAAAGCCTAGGGCCCGCTGTTAGAGAAGATCCGTCAAGGAGAGCTGAACAATGGCTAGTAAGAAGGAAATCAAAGAGGTTCTGTTTGGGCCAATCTTTGCTAACAACCCAATTGCCCTACAAATCCTCGGTATTTGTTCGGCCTTGGCGGTTACCTCGAAAATGGAAAACACCTTGGTCATGTGTATTGCATTGACTTTCGTGACAGCTTTTTCGAACTTTTTTATCTCGTTGATTCGTAACCACATTCCTTCAAGTGTGCGGATCATCGTGCAAATGACCATTATTGCCAGCTTGGTTATTGTGGTGGATCAAATCCTGCGCGCTTATGCATACAGCATTGCCAAAGAATTGTCGGTATTCGTTGGTCTGATTATTACCAACTGTATCGTTATGGGTCGCGCTGAAGCCTATGCCATGAAGAGCCCGCCCGGGTTATCGTTCCTCGATGGTATCGGTAACGGCTTAGGTTACTCGGTGGTGTTACTCACCGTTGGTTTTATCCGTGAGTTGTTTGGTTCTGGCAGCTTGTTTGGCTATCAGATTCTGTCATTGGTATCTGAAGGTGGCTGGTATCAGCCGGTGGGCTTGTTGGTGTTACCGCCAAGCGCATTCTTCATTATCGGTGGCTTTATCTGGGTATTACGCACGTTCCGCAAGGAACAAGTTGAGCCGAAGGACTAAGGGAGCCGCATCATGGAAGCTTATATCAGCTTATTTATTAAAGCGATTTTCGTTGAGAACTTGGCACTGTCGTTCTTCTTAGGCATGTGTACGTTCTTGGCGGTATCGAAAAAAGTAACCACCGCGTTCGGTTTGGGCGTAGCGGTTATTGTGGTACTGGGTATCTCAGTACCGGTGAACAACATCGTGTATCACAACATTTTGGCGCCAGGTGCGCTGGCCTGGGCTGGCTTTGCTGATGCCGACTTGAGTTTCTTGCGTTTCTTGACCTTTATCGGCGTTATTGCGGCGTTGGTTCAGATCCTCGAAATGACCTTGGATAAGTTCTTCCCGGCGCTCTACAACGCGCTGGGTATCTTCCTACCGTTGATTACTGTGAACTGTGCCATTTTCGGTGGCGTAGCCTTCATGGTGGAACGCGACTATAGCTTCGGTGAGTCGGTGGTCTACGGTATTGGTAGCGGTATTGGTTGGGCACTGGCCATCGTTGCTTTGGCAGCGGTGCGCGAGAAGCTGAAATACGCCGATGTACCGGATGGTTTACGTGGCTTGGGCATTACCTTTATTTCGGTAGGCCTAATTGGGTTGGGCTTTATGTCATTCTCTGGCGTATCCCTGTAAGTACCGGTAACGGTCGTAACGATTTAACGAGAGGTACGAGTCGATGCAAGAGGTCATTCTTGGCGTAGGCATGTTTACCGTGATTGTACTGATTTTGGTTGCTGTGATTATGGTCGCAAAATCAAAATTGGTGCCTCAGGGTGATGTGGAAATTTTAATTAATGACGACCCAAGCAAGAAAATTACTACCCAGCCGGGTACTAAGCTGTTAAACGCGTTAGCCAACTCAGGCATCTTCGTGTCATCAGCTTGCGGCGGCGGCGGTACTTGTGGTCAATGTCGGGTGCATGTGAGTGAAGGCGGCGGTGAAATCCTGCCTACTGAGCGCGATCACATCAACCGTAAAGAAGCCCGTGAAGGCTGCCGTTTGTCGTGCCAAGTGAACGTCAAACAGAACATGAAAATTGAACTGGAAGAAGAAGTGTTCGGTATTCGTAAGTGGGATTGTACGGTTAAGTCGAACCACAACGTCGCCACCTTCATCAAAGAGTTCGTGGTGCAGTTGCCAGAAGGCGAAGTGGTGCCATTCCGTGCTGGTGGTTACATCCAGATCGAGGCACCACCGCACCATGTGAAATACAAAGATTTTGATATCGACGAGAAATTCCGTGGTGACTGGGAGCGTTTTGGCTTCTTCAACATTGAATCGAAAGTCGACGATGAAACTATTCGTGCATACTCAATGGCGAACTACCCAGAAGAGTACGGCATTGTTATGTTGAACGTGCGTATTGCTACGCCGCCACCGAAAGACTTGAGCTTGCCAGCCGGTAAGATGTCATCGTACATCTTCAGCTTGAAGCCAGGCGACAAAGTGACTATTTCAGGTCCATTTGGCGAGTTCTTTGCCAAAGAAACTGAAGCAGAAATGGTGTTCGTGGGTGGTGGTGCTGGCATGGCGCCAATGCGCTCGCACATTTTTGACCAACTACGTCGTATCAAAACCAAGCGTAAGATGAGCTTCTGGTACGGTGCGCGGTCGAAGAAAGAAATGTTCTATGTTGAAGATTTCGACATGCTTGCCAATGAAAACGACAACTTTGAATGGCATGTGGCCTTGTCTGATCCGCAGCCGGAAGATAACTGGGAAGGGTACACTGGGTTTATCCACAACGTGTTGTTGGAGAACTACCTGAAGAACCACCCAGCTCCAGAAGACTGTGAGTTCTACATGTGTGGACCTCCGATGATGAACGCTGCGGTTATCAAAATGCTGAAAGACTTAGGCGTTGAAGATGAGAACATCATGCTGGACGACTTTGGTGGTTAAGTAGAGATGATAGCGAAGCTGAAATCGCTGTTTCGAATTTGGCTAGCCCTGCTGGGGCTAGCCTTTTTCGTTTCATGTACACACGCACCGCAGCAACTAGCCATCAGTGGCGAGACCATGGGCACCACGTACCATGTGCGCTATGTATCGGCTAATCCGCGGCATAATCCAGAACGTGTTAAAGAAGCTGTCGATGCGGTATTGGTGCAAGTGAACGCGCAAATGTCTACCTATGACCCAGAATCGGAATTATCACGCTTTAATCAGCGTGCGCAAACCACCCCAGTGGTGATTTCACGGGCCTTAGAGCAGGTGGTACGGCGGGCCTTGGAGATTGCCGAAGAAAGCGATGGCGCGCTTGATGTTACTGTCGGGCCATTGGTTAATTTGTGGGGTTTTGGTCCGCAGGCACGGCCTGAGCAAGTGCCTACTGATGCTGAATTAGCGGCGATTCGTCAGCAAGTGGGCTATCAGTTGCTGCAGCTTGAAAATCACCAAATGAGTAAGCAAGTACCTGAGCTGTATGTCGATTTGTCGACCATTGCCAAAGGTTATGGCGTGGATCGAGTGGCGCTGGTGCTGGAACAGCTCGAGATCCAAAACTATTTGGTCGAAATTGGCGGCGAAATGCGTATGAAGGGCAGTAAGCCTGGTGATGAACCGTGGCGTATTGCCATTGAAAAGCCGATTTCAACCGAGCGTTCGGTGCAGCGAGTGATTGAACTCGGTGATGCCGCCGTAGCGACATCAGGTGATTACCGCAATTACTATGAACACGATGGCGTGCGTTTTTCCCACATCATTGACCCGCATACCGGTAAACCAATTCAGCATAATCTTGTCTCAGTAACAGTGATCACCGACACCTGTATGGATGCCGATGCTTACGCCACGGCATTGACGGTGATGGGGCCGCAGCGCGCGCTTCAATTTGCTGAACAAAAACAATTAGCGGTATTGTTGATTACCCGCGAAGGCGATGGCTTTAAAGAGCATAGCAGTAGTGCGTTTGCACCGTATTTGAGCCAATAGGAGTTTATCATGGGCTTATTTTTAGCAGTATTTGCCATATTTCTGCTTGTTGTATTGGCTATGGCAGTTGGTTTTATCGTGCAACGTAAATCGATTTCCGGCAGTTGCGGTGGCATTTCATCTTTAGGTATGGAAAAGGCTTGCGATTGCGCCGAACCCTGCGATGATAAGAAAAAACGTATGGCCAAGCAGCAACAGTGGCTCGATAATCGTATTCAGTAACGCACACAGTTAATTAAAGGGGAAGTGTCGGTGGTAACGCCTGTTCATATTCGACCGCATACCGCGGAAATCTATTTGGACTGCAACGCCACCACCCCGGTTCTGCCGCATATTGCCCAAGCGGTTGAACATGTTATGGAACAAGTGTTTGGTAATCCCTCCAGTAGTCATATCACCGGCTTACAAGCCCGCTACATTCTCGATAATACCAGGCGTTTAGCACGCCAAGTCATTGGTGCCGAAAAAGGCCACGTGGTGTTTACCAGTGGTGCCACCGAGGGTATTCAAACCGCAGTGTTGTCGGCCTTGAGTGCGGCTCGACAGCAGCACACTACCGGTCGCTACCTGTTGTACGGAGCGACCGAACATAAAGCCGTGCCGCAGGCGCTCGAGCATTGGAATCGCTTGCTCGGCGTCAATGCTGAGTTAAAGGCGATTCCGGTGGACCACAACGGCTTATTGGATCAGCAGTTCATTGCCGACCATGTCGCCGATGCGCTGATGATTTGTACTATGGCGGTGAACAACGAGACCGGCGTGGGGCAAGATTTGGCTGCATTAGAGCAGGTTATTCGTCAGCACAATGCCAGTGTGCCGTGGATGGTCGATTGTGTGCAAGCGTTGGGTAAGCAAGCGCTGCAATTGGCTTATACCAGTATCGATTACGCACCTTTTAGTGGGCATAAACTCTATGCACCCAAGGGTATCGGCTTTTTGTATGTGCGCGCTGGCAGCCCATTTACCCCGCTGATTATTGGCGGTGGCCAAGAGCAGGGGCTGCGCTCAGGTACCGAAAATCTGCCCGGCATTGCTGCCCTGCATACGCTGTTTGAATTGTTACTCGATAAGCAGCAAGCGGTATTTCATGACCATGCCACCTTAAGTGGCTATCGTGACCAGTTGCTTACTGTGTTACGGCGAGTGTTTCCAACTTTAGAATTGAATCACGACTTGGCCTTGAGTGTACCGACCACCTTGAACTTTTCTGTGCGCGGTGTGCCGTCGCGCGACATTATGGATGTGTTTGACGCCGCGAATATTCGCATCAGTTCGGGCTCAGCCTGCAGCTCAAAAGTGCCTCGTAGCTTTGTGCTCGATGCTATGGGTTTGGCGGCTTGGCGCTCGCAATCGGCTATTCGCTTATCGTTTGGCCCAGCCACCAGTCAAGCAACCATTAACGCCGCCTGTGAACGTATTCAGCACGCTGCGAGTGCGCTACGTCATTCGTGTTTATTGCTGGCGGATACCAATGAAGATATTGATAGTGACCTCGATGGCGTCGTGCAACTGCGCTTTGATAATCGCTGCTGCTATTTGATTATTGATAAAGCCGCGCGGCAACTGGTGGTGATTGACCCATTACCTGAATTAGCTGAACGGATTGAGCGCTTGGTGCAATGTCAGCATTATCGTGTGCGCGCCGTATTAACCACCGAGCCGCACGATAGCCAAAGTCCCGCGGCTATGCTAGCGCAGTTACTCTGTGCCAGTGGTTGTGGTGCAGCTCGTGATGCGGTGGGTTGGCCACTGGAAGTTCCCACCGTTTGCCCAGCGCCGATAGATTGTACCGTGCCTGTGCATGGTTGTTTAAGTATCGGGGATCGGCGGTTATTTCGGGTCGGTAGCCGGCAACCGGTATATTTACTCAGTTCACCGTTGCCAAATAGCAGCGCCGAGCAATTGCGGGTCGATTTTGCCTTTATTGGTGAGCAAGAAAATGCCGCCATGATCTTGCCTATGGTGCATGAACATAGCTTACTATTAAGCAGTATTGACGATGATTTTAGTTTGGTGCGTAAACCCTGTGAACTTTCTGATGGCTGTGCTGAGTGCAATCTTGATGATGTGATCCCAGAAGCGGATACCGACTGGCTCGATGGTACGAACACCTTGGTGATTGACGTGCGCGAACAACAAGAGCATGAAGTCACGCCGCTACCGGTCAAAGCCGAGGTGATCAATGTGCCGCTCACACGGTTGGCGCAGTTTATTTATAGTCATCGTGAGCAGCTGCAACATCGCCCCATTTTATGTATTTGTCGCAGCGGCCAACGCAGCACGGTGGCAGCACGAGTGCTGCACCGTCATGGTTTTACTCAAGTGCGTCAATTGATTGGCGGGTTGACGCTGCTCGCCAATTAAAGCGCGCGATATAGCCATCTTTACCGACTAAATAACATACTTCGGCAGCACATGCGCTATTCCACACGTTGGCGGTCGATAGGCTGTGCCACTCACCCTCACGCTTGGCCAGCAAGGCCGCACCACTGGGATTACTGACCAGCAGGCCCTGTTGATCCGGTAGTAGAGTGAGGCTGTAGAGCGCTCCATCGAGGGGTGGCTCCGAAAGAGCGGTAAATTGCTCGTTGTGATATTCCATTAAGCGTGGCCGCGCCTCAGCATGTTGCAAGTCACCGCCGGCTAGTAATACGTGGTCAGCCGCTAATGGCCAAACACTGGTGATACCGGCATTAGGCCCTGCAGGCATGGGCGTATCGACGCTTTTGAAGCGAATGCCGGTGGCGCGTTTCAATAGCAGTCGCGCGGTACTCGCATTTCCGGTACCAATCGCCCAACTATCATTGGCATAGCGCACACACCCACCGCTGGCAGCAAAACCGCCTTCGCCGGCGAGCGGTTTGTTGTCAACCGCATTGCGCGCACTGAGCCAATTACGGCCATCAGCGCCGCGGATCATTTCCCAGTTACTCTCGCTGCTATCACCGTACACCCAAGCTTCGCCGTTTGGCGCCATATCCATACAATTGAGGAATTGCGTGCCACCAGCACGATAACGTAACTGCCAACTTTGTCCGCCATTGGCCGTGTAGTAAATACGTGAGTCGCCATTGGTGCCGATACTGAGTGCGTAGGCATGGTCGCTATCAAGTGCTTTGATATCACGAAACTCCAGCGCTTGGTTGACTGGGTTGAAATACTCCCAGCTGCTACCGCCATCAAGACTACGACCAATGGTGGCATTTGAGCCGCTGATCCAGACCACCTCGGCACTCGGCGCGCTAACGCCAATCCAATGGATATCCGCCGGACTCTCAAGCGGATTAACGCTGATAGCACTGGCTAGCAGCGCATTC
>CAYXGO010000040.1:0-10520 GCA_964464575.1 uncultured Pseudomonas sp.
ATCGCCGGGGCGCAGAAAGTAGGTATGTAACGAGTGTACCTTGCGATCTTCTGGTAGGGTTTCTTTGGCCGCGGATAATGCTTGGCCGATTACTTGCCCACCAAACACCGCGGCAAAGCCCAAATCTTGGCTTTGACCCCGGTAAATACCTTGCTCAATGGTTTCTAATTTTAATAGGTTTAAAAGGTCTGCAAGTACCTTGCTCATAGTCAATCCTTCTGCGCGTTAATCCTCAGTTGGTCTATTATAAGGTTGATCTTCGTTCACTGCACACCCATAGTTAGTAGTAAGGATGCATCATAGTTATTGCAACAACTAGGAGTACCACATGACCAGTAAGGACAGTTTCAACACCCATAAAACTCTTGATGTTGAGGGTAAAACCTATCATTACCACAGCCTACCAGAGCTTGCTAAGCAATTGGGTAAGCATGGTGATATCGGCAAACTGCCAGTATCGTTAAAAGTGCTACTAGAAAATTTATTGCGCCATGAAGATGGGCAAACGGTAGTGGGTGATGATATTGAGGCCATGGCGGCTTGGCTGAGCGAGCGCAGTTCTGATCGCGAAATCCAATTTCGCCCAGCACGGGTGTTGATGCAAGATTTTACTGGCGTGCCGGCAGTGGTTGATTTAGCCGCTATGCGCGATGCGGTGGCGAAGGCTGGCCATGATCCACAGCAGATTAACCCGCTATCAGCGGTTGATCTGGTGATTGACCACTCGGTGATGGTGGATAAATTTGCCTCAGACGAGGCGTTCAAACAAAACGTGGCGATTGAAATGGAGCGCAACTTTGAGCGTTATCAGTTTCTGCGCTGGGGCCAAAAGGCCTTTGAAAACTTCCGCGTGGTGCCGCCAGGTACCGGTATTTGCCACCAAGTGAACCTGGAATATCTCGCCAAAGTAGCGTGGACCAAAACCATCCATGATAAAACCTTTGTGATGCCAGACACCTTGGTCGGTACCGATTCGCATACCACCATGATTAATGGTCTTGGCGTGCTGGGGTGGGGTGTTGGTGGCATTGAGGCCGAGGCAGCTATGTTAGGACAGCCGGTGTCGATGCTGATCCCTGAGGTGGTTGGTTTTCGCTTGAGCGGTAAGCTCGCCGAAGGAGTTACCGCCACAGATTTAGTGCTCACGGTCACGCAAATGCTGCGTAAACACGGTGTGGTTGGCAAGTTCGTTGAGTTTTATGGGCCTGGTTTAGATCATTTACCGTTAGCTGACCGTGCCACCATTGCCAACATGGCGCCTGAGTATGGCGCTACCTGTGGCTTCTTCCCGGTGGACCAGGAAACCCTACGTTATCTGCAATTGACCGGTCGTGATGCTCATACCATCGCTTTGGTCGAGGCCTACAGTAAAGCTCAAGGTATGTGGCGCGATAGCTCTAATGAGCCGCTATTCACGGATAGTATGGAGCTGGATTTAGCCGACGTTGTGGCTTCGTTAGCGGGACCAAAACGCCCACAAGACCGCGTCACTATGCCGCAGTTAGGTCAACAATTTGACCTGTTTTTAGAAACTCTTGGGCAAATGGATCAAGCCGATAAAGCGGTTGCGGTTGAGGGTGAAGATTTCTCCTTACGCCACGGTGATGTGGTGATCGCTGCAATTACCTCATGTACTAACACCTCGAACCCCGGGGTCATGATGGCCGCTGGCTTGCTCGCCAAAAATGCTTTGGCGAAAGGGCTACAGCGCAAACCGTGGGTCAAGTCATCGTTGGCGCCGGGCTCTAAAGTGGTGACCGATTACCTAGCCAAATCAGGCCTCAGTGAGTATTTGGATGAATTGGGCTTTAACTTGGTGGGTTATGGTTGTACCACCTGTATTGGTAATTCCGGGCCTTTGCCAGATGCTATTAGCAAAACCATTCAACAGCATAACTTGGCAGTATCCTCGGTACTCTCGGGTAACCGTAACTTTGAAGGGCGTATTCACCAAGATGTAAAAGCTAACTGGTTGGCATCACCTCCACTGGTGGTGGCTTATGCCTTAGCTGGAACGACCCGTATTGATCTGAGTAACGACCCATTGGGTCATGATAGTGCCGGCGAGCCAGTCTATTTGCGTGATATATGGCCGTCTAATCGCGCTATTGCCGATGCTGTGGCATTGGTCGACGATGGTATGTTCAAACGTGAATACGCGGCAGTCTTTGACGGTGATGAGCAGTGGCAGGCGATCCCAATTGGCGAGGGGCAGACCTACAACTGGAGCGATGATTCCACCTATGTGAAGAATCCGCCATACTTTGATGCTATTGATAAGCCGCTAGAGCCGCTTAAAGAGATTATTGATGCACGGGTGTTGGCGGTATTTGCCGACTCGATTACCACCGACCATATTTCCCCAGCGGGCTCGATTAAACCGTCATCACCGGCGGGTAAATATCTGCAAGACAATGGTGTCGCGGTGGCCGACTTTAACTCGTATGGTTCACGCCGCGGCAATCATGAAGTGATGATGCGCGGTACCTTTGCCAATATTCGTATCAAAAACCAAATGCTCGATGGCGTTGAGGGTGGTTACACCAAACATTTACCCAGCGGCGAGCAAATGGCCATTTATGATGCTGCCATGCGCTATCAGCAGGAACAGACCGATTTAGTCATCCTAGCCGGTAAAGAATATGGCAGTGGTTCAAGCCGAGATTGGGCTGCTAAAGGCACTACCTTGCTTGGTGTGAAAGCAGTGATTGCCGAAAGCTATGAGCGTATTCACCGCTCCAACTTAGTCGGTATGGGGGTATTGCCGTTGCAATTTATCGACGGCAAAAATGCCAAGTCACTCGGCCTCGATGGTCACGAGCAGATAAGCATTGTTGGTATTGATGACAACTTGAAGCCCGGCCAATTGCTTACCGTGTACGCCAAGCGTGATGATGGCTCAGTTTCGGAGTTCCAAGTGCTCTGTCGTATTGATACCGGTAATGAACTCGATTACTACAAAAACGGTGGTATTCTGCACTTCGTACTGCGGCAGATGTTGGCCAGTTGATAGATGATCAACTGGCCAACTCTTAAACGGTTATAAACCGAGTTTGGTGGGCATTGCTGGGGCTTTACTGTGATCAGCTGGCGGGTTATCGCGCAGTTGTTGTAAGGTTTCAGCAATAGCTCGTTCAAGCTGACTATCACGGCCTTGGTTCACCAAAATTGGGTCTAATTCAACCTCAATATCTGGCGCTACACCTTCGTTTTCCACGCGCCATTCACCATCTGGCGTATAGAAGCGGAAGAACGGCACCACATGAAAACCGCCGTCAATCATGGCTGGGTTGGTGGAAATACCAATCAAACCACCCCAAGTGCGAGTGCCAATGGTTTTGCCTAAGCCAAGCCGCTTGAATGACCAAGGTAAGAAATCACCACCTGAACCAGCATCTTGGTCAATCAGCATAGTTTTCGGACCAGCAATCACACCACCTGGGGTTGAGAAAGTGAGGCCGTCACGATCTTTCCAGCCCGATAAAAACGGTCGCGCTAAGATTTCAGTGATGTAGTTTGCCGCTTGGCCACCACCATTTTTGCGCTCATCAATAATTAATGCCGGTTTATCAACTTGGGCAAAGAACATGCGGTTAAAGAAGTAGAAACCACCGCCTGCGGTATTAGGTAAGTAAACGTACGCTAATTGACCATCGCTGGCTTCGTCAACCTGTCGGCGATTATGTTCAACCCAATGCCACAAGCGTAACTGCGACTCGTTAGCAGTTGGTTTGACGGTGATATCTCGCGCGTCGCGGCCATCTGCGTGGCTCGATAGCGTAAGCGTGACCTGCTTGCCTTGGGTGTTATCGAGCGCGGCAAATATGTTCTGCGCTGCGGTAAGCTGTTGGCCATTAATAGCAATGATAAACTCGCCGGCTTTGGCACTCGCCCCCGGTGTTGCTAAAGGCGCTTGTAGATATGGACTCCAACGGTCGCCCTGATAGACAGTCGCTAATTGATAGCGATTATCGACGACACGGAAATCCGCCCCTAACAAGCCAACCTTAGAGCTACCTTCTTGATGCACATCACCACCACCAATACGATTATGACCGACCTGAAGCTCAGCAATCATTTGTACCAAGAGCTGATTCAGGTCTTCACGGCGCTGCAGATGTTTTAGCAATGGCTGATACTTGTCATATACCGCTTGCCAGTTGATACCATGCATATTCGGGTCATAGAAATATTGTTGCTGCATGCGCCACGCGTCGGCGAAAATATGTTGCCATTCTTCGCGTGGGTTCACGTAACTACGTACATCAGCCATATTAACCGCTTTCAACTCTACTTTGGCACCGACATTGCCGACTTGTAAGCGACCACCTGGCTGAACCGTCAACAAACTTTTGCCATCGCCACTGAGATTGAAATCAAGTACCCCAGTCGTCAATTCAGTCGCTTTTAACTCGCTAAAATCAAACCGCATGAGAGCGCCACCGGCGTCGTTCGCGCCCGGAGGTTCGTTGCTGCTACCCGGTTGTGGATATTGTAAAAACAGCAATGCACCATCGTTAGCAACGGCAAGGTTGGCATAGTTACGTTCCGCAATTGGTAAGCCAACGATACGCTGCAATAAACCGTCGCTATCAATGCGGAACTCAGTGGCGCTGTCGTCATCCTTGTTGTCATCTTGCTGCGGCTCATCGCCAGTTTTCGGATGCAGGGGTGACTGCCCATCTTGGCGCAACACCATGGTATAAATACCCTTACGTACTGGCCGCTCTTGGGTTGATAAATCCAAACCAACTTGTGATGGGCCGGTATTCACTGAGGCGGTAAAAAAGAGATAGTCGGCGTTGAAAACCGGATTATCGGCGTGACTCAAGCCATCCGTAAGTTGTGTCGAACTGTTGTTGGTAAAGTCATACAAATAGATTTGACTGAAGTAATTGGCACCCACTGCGGTATAAGCCAGGTAGCGACTATCTGGGCTGAAGCTGACCTGCACATCACTGCGGCGTTCTGAGCTGCCAATTTTTTGACTGCTATTCGCGGCCACATCATAAACGAACAGATTGAGGTGATTATCACTGTAAACAATACGATTGTTGTCGGCCGACCAAGCCAGTAATTGATAATACTGCGGGCCGAGGTCGAGAATTTGTAGTACCTCATCACCCGTTTGATTACTAATCACTAACTGTTGTTCGCTACCGTCGTCACGTAGGTAGGCAATACGCTGACCGTCAGCACTCCATAAACTGGCAAATTCGCGCACACCAGAGGTTTGCGTGACATTGCGGGTGCTGCCATCTTTGACCGGCACGGTAAACACATCACCGCGCGCACTGACGAGTACCCGTTGCCCAGTGCTAGAGAGCCGAGCTGACGTTAGGGTTTTGCTGGCATCTTTCCATTGTGGCCGAGTTTGCGGCCCAGCAACCTTGAGCGAGACCGTGATAGGCTTGCTACTGCCACGTTTGGCATCAAACTGATACAGCGCACCGCCAGCTTCGTACACAATGGTATCGCCATGGCCACTGGCACTGCCGATATCCCAATTGGTTAGCTGGGTAAGCTGTTCGACTTTTTGCTTACGATAGCGGTAAAGATTCATGGCGACGTTATCGCGATCAGAGAGAAAGTAGACATCGTCACCAAGCCAAAACGGATTGTGCTCATTGGCATTGGGGTGGGGGACTTTTTCTAAGGTTTGCTGCTTAAGGTCAATGATCCAAATCGGCGGAGTGCTGCCACCACGATGCAAGCGCCAGCCGCTGGAGCCGGAGTAGGCCATATTATTCGGGCGGTAGGCGAGTTTATTGCCGTTGGCATGAAAATCACCCTCAAAGGCCACCGCGGTCATGACTTTTTCTTCGTAACCACCGCTTACGGCAACCTCAAATAACTGGTTACTGCGGCTGTTGAGTACTTCACGATTAGAAGCAAACACGACCTTTTTACCATCGGGGCTCCAACCATTGACGACATCGGCACTCGGGTGCCAGGTTAAGCGCGTCGCTTGACCGCCGCTGGCTGGCATCACATAAACATCGGTGTTGTTATCATAACTGGCGGAGAATGCAATCCACTTGCCGTCGGGTGAGAATTTAGGGGCAAATTCGTGAGCAGCGTGGGTGGTCATTTGGCGTGGCTGGCTACCATCGCGTTGACTGACCCAAATATCGCCACCATAGACAAAGGTGAGTAGCTCACTACTGATATCGGGCTCACCGAGTAAGCGGGTACCGTCGTTGGCGCTAGCGCCAAAACTCAGCGCTGCGGCACACAGCAGCGTCAGCTGAGATAATTTTGAGAGAGGATGTGACATGGCTATACCTTGGTGTTAAGAGACCTGTACACCATAGCCGAAAAGAGTGCTGACGCGAACGATTAATTGTAAGCGAATTTAAGCACGGATCGCCGGTGTTAAATGAGCAAAGCGCGACCGCCATCGACCTTAATTGACTCGCCGGTCATAAATGTATTATCGCGTAAAAAGCGCACGGTATCGATCATCGGCTGCAAGCCTCCTTCTACCCGTAATGGCGTTTGCGCCAGCACCTGTTGGCGGTGCGCACTGTCATGGTCGGGTAAAAACAAAATGGGCCCAGGTTGAATCGCATTAACCCGAATCTGTGGTGCTAACTGTTTGGCAAACGCCAAGGTTAGACTCGCCAACGCTGCTTTGGCAGCACAATAGGCAATATAGTTAGTGGATGGACTATCGACGTAGATATCGGTGATGTTAACCACTAAACCATTATTAGAGGCCTGTAATAACTCGGTTAAGCCGTTGATCAGTATATAGGGGGCAATCGCATGCACCTGAAAAACCGCCTGCAACGCGTCGATGTCGTTATCAACGGTTTGGTTATTAAAAAAGCATGAGGCATTGTTTACCAGCAGATCGAGATACTGATAGCGTTGTTTTATGGTACATACCAGGCTGGCAACTTGCGCTGGATCGGCTAGGTTTGCGGCAATGCCGTGAGCACCGAGTTGCTCTAATTCGCTGATGCCATCGCGCGAGGTGTGATAATGCGCAATGACTTGATAGCCCTCAGCTAACAGCGCCTTTGCTAGAGCGAAGCCGAAACGGCGGCCAGCGCCAGTAATTAATGCCACCTGTGGTCGTGTCATTGCGTGGTCTCAAATTGGTGAAAAAGCTGTTGCAAGCCAGCCATAGCGGGCCGCAAATAGTTCGGTACTTGCTGCCAAGTCGTCATGTGCTCAGCTACGCTTAAGGGACCCAAAATATCAATGTCCATGGGGCGGTCTTTAATGGCGCTGTTGGGGTCACTGCGGTCGCGGCCGAGTTGTTGTTCAATGGCATTAAATTGCTGCTTCAAGGCTACACTATCAAGCTCAGTGTGCAAGATAAACAGCGCATTCAAAAAATCGTGCGTGCTGGTCATTGCCACTGGCTTGGTGTAAATGGCCCGAGAATAATAAGCTTCACCAATGCGCAGCAAGGCACTGCGGGCCTTAGCAAAATTTTGCTCTGGCTGTAGGTTGGCGCCCATACTGCATAAAAACCAATTGGCCATAGCGATTCCTTATTCCATCATTTAGGGTAAGCATACCCTCATACGCAGGTTAGCAGAAGATAGATCGCGGCCAGCTACGGTGTTATTTCCGTTGCCAAGCCGTTACTATCGTAGCTAACACAGATTGTTAAGGAGAACATAGCGATGTCGCTACATCCGCGTAATCACTTTGCTATTCGTCGCTTTATCGCGACACAAAGTCTCACTCGGCTGATAGGTCTATTCGTACTCAGTATCGCACTGTTAGCTGGGTTACTCAGTATTGTGGCTGCCCAGGCGGTAGAGCCAGCGGTGCCTTGGTACCGATTATGGAACGATATGTTCATTGAGTTGATGGGCAAAGAGCAAGACTGGAGTCATCACGCGTTGTGGTTTAGTGCGCCGGTACGTGCGTTATTAGCAACGTTGGCACTGATTATTCCATCGCTATTTTTCGGATTAGTGGTGTATAAGTTTTTTGTTCTGCAAAAAGATGTGATTATTTTTCGTGCACAGTGTGAATTAAACCCGCAGCAATCAGCCATTGTCATTCACTTTTATATCGCCTCGGCGCTGCAAACCCATAATGTTCGCATCGAAGCTTTTTTACGTACCTATCAAGCGCACTTTGAGAATGCCGAGCATGCTGGCTATCCAATGAATACCATACCCATTGAACTGGGTGCGGATAGTTGCTTTCCATTACCCTTTAGCCGAGTACCATCGCGCGTAGAAGTACCGTTAGTTGGCCAGCAGGGTGGCCCGTTGATCAGTCTCAACAGTGATTACATAACCATTTCTATGGCGGAGCAGGAAATTGAATTAGCGCTGCAGCAACGTGATTTTTGCCAATTGGTGATTGTGGTGAGCGGCGAAGTGCCAGACTTACAATCACAGTTTCGTGAAGTTCACAGCTATGATTTACCAGCAGCATTGAGTCGTCAGCCGCTGCCAGCCATGGTGACCCAGTTTAGCCGCAAGCGGCAACGCTTCATGGTCGAAAACTGGCGTGACTTCTAGCTCTGTTGGGTTGGTAATAATTGCACGAGAACCGGTAATGCGTGCAGAAATTCGTAGCTAAGAGCATTGCGTTCAGGTTCAAAATGATGGGCTAAATTATGCTGTTGTAACCACTGCGTTCGGGCCTCAGCTGTACTGGGAAAGCCGAGTTGTTGCAGCCACAGAGATGCCGCAGCGGGGGTCTGATTAAAGCTCGCGAATGACAGTGTCGTCAGTGGATGATAGAGGCGATGCATGGTCACTAGTTCAGCTAACGCAGAGAGCGGTTCGACACTGGCGTCCACCCGCACATTGAGTTGCTGATAGGCTGGTCGCTGTGGTAGCCACGTTTGTAGCGCCGCGGCTAACTTGCCACGTTTATCGCCACCCTGTTTAGCACCAGCTTGCAGTGCTGCTATACAGCACTCTGCCAGCGGTTGCTGCTGACGCTTACGTTTAAAGGTTGCTACCATTTGTTCAATGGTGCCGGCTACGAGCATATTTCCCAGTACCACTAACCCTGGCTCTTGATAGTGCTCTACTGCGGCGACACAGTCGTCACCAGAAAATACTGCGGATTGCCCCTTAGCGTTTAAGATCGCAACTTGCCGTTGCTCTCTTAGTGCATCATCAGCTAAATAACAGGCCAAACTACCGGCAACATCATCGGGAGCTTGCTGTAAATGAGCTAATGCCTTTGTTGCCGCTTCAGGATGCGCTCGCGATTGGCTGAGTAACACCCCAGTAGGAGCAGCGCTGTGCAAAACCAGTGGACCAACGGCTAGGTAGTTGGAGCAGCTAGCGAGGGCAAATTCGCCGTTGAGGGTATCAACGGCGGCAATTGAAAAGGTGGCAAGTAGGGGGTGTGGCAAACCATCTCCCGTTACTGTTGTTGGATTATAGTGAGTAACAGCTTAGCAAGTTCGGTGTTGTCTTGGTAGCCGCGGAATTTCTCGGCACCGGGCCCAATGGCGAGTACCGGTACGTCAACTGCGGTGTGGCCGGTGGTGGTCCAGCCGGTGCGGGTGTGCTCACTGATGATCTCGACTAATACTTTACCATAAGGCATTTGCCTAGCCCGACCACGCAGTTCCTCGGCCACTTGAACACTCTCCAGTTGCTGCCACTGCACTTCGGTGAGTGGTAGATTCAGCAACGGTGCCAGGTAATCACGAAATTCGCTCGGCTGACGCACTAACAAACCGCGTGTCATAGCGTCGATCGACGCTTTGATGCCCATGACTTTGTCACTATGCCAGGCATACTCGCCACCTTGGCCTAAAGCCAAGCCACCGGTGGAGTGATCTGCGGTGATTACCACCAAAGTATTCGGGTGTTGCTGCTGATAGCGTACGACCACCTCGATGGCAGCCGCAAAATCCGCCATTTCATGCACCGCACAGGCGATGTCGTTGGCATGGCCGCACCAATCGATCATGCTGCCTTCAACCATCAGTGCAAAGGGTTTACCGCTTTGCTGTTGCTGCTGTGTTAATAAGCGCAATGCGTGTTCGGTCATGTTGGCAAGTTGCGGTTCAGCATCAATACTATGCGGTAGGGCCAAGGGCGCAAATAGCCCAAGTACTGGCGTTTGTTGCACTGTACGCAGTTGCTCTGGGTCGGTAGCAATGGTTAGACCTTGTGCGGTTAACTCTGGCAGCCAGTTCTTATCAGGGCGGTTGAAATGGCTATAACCGCCGCCGAGTAACACATCAAAACCCCATTCACCAGCAGCAACTTGTTGTGCATAGCTGTCGGCGATGGCGTCGTACATGTTACGTGAGGCGTGATGGGTAAAAAAGGCCGCAGGGGTAGCGTGAGTGACTTGCACCGAGACTACCGCACCAGTGCCCCAGCCCTGTTGCTTGGCTATTTCCATTATACTGGTCACCGATTGTTGCTGGCGGTCGAGACCAATAGCACCGTTGTATGATTTAACCCCACTGGCAAGCGCGGTGGCTGAGGCGGCGGAGTCGGTGACCCAGGTATCGTCATCAGTGTAGGTGGTGGCTGCACCCACCAAAAGGTCGTCAAATACTGTCGGCG
>CAYXGO010000041.1:0-10341 GCA_964464575.1 uncultured Pseudomonas sp.
TGATGCAGAATCTCCGATTGAGCTAATCGACTACCCACGGGCAGACGACCTCGAGCGTTTTTTCGTACACTTAGAGCAGACTTTAGGTGAGACGGGTTTCATCATTAAGCAGCACCCTGGGCAAGTGATGGCTAAGCTACGGCGCATGTTCGCACGGGCGCGGCCAGAAGAAGCAGAACTGAATATTTTGCGTGGTATTTTAACCTCGATTGACAAGAAAATTCGTTAAGTGCCTGCCCCTTAAGCTTAAGTGCCTGCCCCTTAGCACTAACTGCCAGCCCCTTAAGGAAGCCCTTTAAGGAATACTTGACTAAAATAGTCGGGAATGGGAAAATGGCGGCGTTACTGAGAGGATAAAACCCATGCGCTTAACATCGAAAGGCCGTTACGCCGTTACCGCTATGTTAGATGTCGCCCTGCACACTGCGCGCGGGCCGGTATCGCTGGCGGATATTTCCGAGCGGCAGGGCATCTCTTTAAGTTATTTAGAACAATTATTCGCGCGCTTACGTAAGCATGGCTTGGTCAGCAGTGTGCGTGGCCCCGGTGGCGGTTATCGCTTAGGGCTAGAAGCCCATGCTATTTCAGTCAGCGCGGTTATTCAGGCAGTGGATGAAAGCATCGACGCCACCCGCTGCGGCGGTAAAGGCGACTGCCACGGCGGTACGCAATGTCTGACCCATTCATTGTGGGAAGGCTTAAGCGACCGCATTGAAGATTTCTTAGCCAACATCAGCCTGGCCGAATTAGTCGGCAAGCACGATGTTAGCAGCATCGCTCAGCGGCAAAGCCAATTAGCCGCCGAAAAACGCGCACGCGAACAACGTATTGAATTGAATTGCCAGTAACGCAGTCTGGCGAGCAGAGGAGAAGTACGGCATGAAACTACCTATTTATTTTGATTACGCGGCAACTACCCCAGCTGACCCGCGGGTTGCAGAAAAAATGATGCAATTCCTGACCTTAGACGGTCAATTTGGTAACGCTGCCTCGCGTTCACATCGCTTTGGCTGGCAAGCCGAAGAAGCGGTGGATATCGCCCGTAGCCAAATCGCCGAGTTAGTCAACGCCGACCCGCGTGAAATCGTCTTCACCTCAGGCGCGACCGAATCCGATAACCTCGCCATTCGCGGTGCGGCTGAGTTCTACCAGAAAAAAGGCAAGCACATCATTACCATCAAGACCGAGCACAAAGCGGTACTTGATACCTGCCGTCAAATGGAGCGTCAGGGCTTTGAAGTAACCTACTTAGACGTGCAAGAAGATGGCCTGTTGGACTTAGAATTATTCAAGCAAACGCTGCGCCCAGACACAGTGTTGGTGAGCATCATGCACGTCAATAACGAGACTGGGGTGATCCAAGACATCACCGCGATCGGCAACTTGTGTCGCGCTAATGGCACTATCTTCCACGTCGACGCCGCGCAATCAGCCGGTAAAGTAAGCATCGACCTAGACCAACTGCCGGTTGATTTGATGTCGTTCTCAGCGCACAAAATGTACGGCCCGAAGGGTATTGGCGCACTCTATGTACGCCGTAAGCCACGGATACGTTTGAACGCCCAAATGCACGGCGGCGGACACGAGCGCGGCATGCGTTCAGGCACCTTGCCAACCCACCAAATCGTTGGTTTCGGTGAAGCCGCGCGTATCGCCAAAGAAGAAATGGCGGCAGAAAACGCGCGTTTCCACGCCTTGCGTGAGCGGCTGTGGAACGGCGTTAAAGATATTGAAGAAGTGTACATCAACGGCAACCAAGAGCATTCAGTGCCACACATTTTCAACGTCAGCTTTAACTTTGTTGAAGGTGAGTCATTGATTATGGCGCTGAAAGACCTAGCGGTCAGCTCGGGTTCAGCCTGTACCTCGGCTAGCTTAGAGCCGTCTTACGTACTGCGCGCCCTAGGCCGCAGCGATGAGTTAGCGCATAGCTCCATTCGTTTCAGTTTTGGTCGCTTCACCACCGAAGAAGAAGTGGACTACGCCGTTCAACAAATTCAGCACGCTATTGTGCGTTTACGCGACATGTCACCGTTATGGGACATGCACAAAGAAGGTATCGACCTGAATTCGGTCGAGTGGGTTGCGCACTAAGCATTGCGTGAAGCTAATAGATAACAGAGGTAAGTAGTCATGGCATACAGTCAAAAAGTTATTGATCATTACGAGAACCCACGCAACGTCGGTTCATTTGATAAGAATGACCCAAGCATTGCCACCGGTATGGTCGGCGCACCGGCCTGCGGCGACGTGATGAAGCTACAAATCAAGGTCAACGAGCAAGGCATTATTGAAGATGCACGGTTCAAAACCTACGGCTGTGGCTCGGCTATTGCGTCAAGCTCGCTGGTAACCGAGTGGGTGAAAGGCAAGTCGCTGGATGAAGCAGCGCAGCTGAAAAATACCCAAATCGCCGAAGAGTTGGCGCTGCCACCGGTGAAAATTCACTGCTCAATTTTGGCTGAAGACGCCATCAAAGCAGCGATTGAAGATTACAAAAAGAAACACGCAGGATAATCCATGGCAATCACCATGACCGCAGCGGCTTCGCAACGTGCCAAGTCGTTTCTGCAACAGCGCGGCAAGGGCGCGGGCATTCGCTTGGGGGTAAAAACCACCGGCTGCTCGGGCCTAGCCTATGTAATGGAATTTGTCGATCAGGTTGAAGAAACTGATACCGTGTTTGACGCCGATGGCGTGCGCATCATCATCGATGGCAAGAGTTTGGCCTATCTTGATGGCACCGAAGTGGATTTCGTCAAACAAGGCCTGAATGAAGGCTTCGAATTCAAGAATCCAAATGCAAAAGGCGAGTGCGGTTGCGGCGAAAGCTTCAACGTATAACGTTGGTGGGCCGTATGAATCATTTCGAGATGTTCAATCTGCCGGTGCAGTTCGCGCTTGATAGCGCGGACTTGCAACAGCGTTATCGGCAACTGCAACAAACCTTGCACCCAGACCGCTTTGCCAATGCCAGTGAGCGCGACCGCTTGTTGGCGGTGCAACGCAGTTCTCAGCTCAACGATGCTTATAGCACCCTGCGTGAACCACTGGCGCGGGCCGAATATCTGTTGCACTTACAAGGCATTGACCTAGCTCACGAACAAACCACCCTGCGCGACCCCGAGTTCCTGATGGCGCAAATGGAATGGCGCGAACGCCTGGAAGAGCTCGAAGAAATGCTAAGGGGCAGGCACTTAAGCCCCGAGGGCTTAAGTGCCTGCCCCTTAGCAGTTGCCATAGCCGCTGCGGAGAAGGAGCTTGAGGCCGAGGCGCAGCAGCTGTTCGAGCAGCTCGAGCAGGCGTTGGCCGAGCAGCACTATGAGCCAGCGGCGATACTGATCCGCAAGCTCAAATTTATGGCAAAATTACGCATCGAATTAGAAGGGTTAGAAGACCAACTCTAGCCGTTAAGCGAAAAGGAATACGATAGTCATGGCACTTCTGCAAATTGCTGAACCTGGGCAGAGTACCGCCCCGCACCAACATCGCCTGGCCGCAGGTATCGACCTCGGCACCACCAATTCGTTGGTGGCCAGCGTGCGTAGTGGTAGCGCCACAGTATTGCGTGATGAAGCCGATCGCGCACTGACACCATCGGTGGTGTCGTACGCCGCAAACGGTCACAAAGTCGGCTATGACGCACTAGCGCAACATGCCGACCTCAGCATTGCCACCGAAGATACCATTGTGTCGGTGAAGCGCTTTATGGGCCGTACCGTGGCCGATGTCGCCCGCAATTTTCCCAATTTACCTTATCGCTTGAGCGAGACCACCGGTGGCGTGCCGGTATTTCACACCAGCGGCGGCGATAAAACTGCGGTGGAAGTATCCGCTGATATTCTCCAGGCCCTTGCCGCTCGTGCCGAAGCCAGCCTCGGCGGCGAACTCACTGGTGTGGTGATCACCGTACCGGCCTATTTTGATGATGCGCAGCGACAAAGTACCAAAGACGCCGCGCAATTAGCCGGCCTGAAAGTCTTACGCCTCTTGAACGAACCGACTGCCGCAGCGGTTGCTTATGGCCTGGATCAAGCCTACGCCGATGCCAACGAACGCATCATCGCAGTGTACGATTTAGGCGGCGGCACCTTCGATATTTCTATTTTGCGCCTCACCGGCGGGGTATTTGAAGTGCTGGCAACGGGCGGCGATTCAGCCCTCGGCGGCGACGATTTTGACCAAGCCATTGTGCAGTTGTTAAAGCACGAGTGGCAGCTGGCGGACAACGTTGATGCGCGTACCGAACGCGCTTTGATTAATGCTGCCAAAGCCGCCAAAGAAGCCTTGACCAACGCTGGCTCAAGCTTGATACAGCTTGAAATAAAAGGCCAGCAGCAAGAGTATGTACTTACTACCGAGACCTTCAATACACTCATCGCGCCCTTGATTAAACGTACGCTCACAGCCTGCCGTCGGGCGCTTAAAGACGCCAAAGTAGACGGCAGCGAAATCGCCGATGTGGTGATGGTGGGCGGCTCTACCCGGGTACCGCAGGTGCGCAGCGAAGTGGGCGAGTTTTTCGGCCGCAAGCCCTTGACCAGCATTGACCCCGACCAAGTGGTCGCTATTGGCGCCGCCATTCAAGCCGATGTGTTAGCCGGCAACAAGCCCGATTCGGATATGTTGCTGTTGGACGTGATCCCGCTATCGCTCGGCCTCGAGACCATGGGTGGGCTGGTGGAAAAAGTCATCGGCCGCAACACCACCATTCCGGTGGCCAAAGCGCAAGAGTTCACCACCTTCAAAGATGGCCAAACGGCGATGATGATTCACGTGCTGCAAGGCGAGCGCGAGTTAGTCGATGACTGCCGTTCGTTGGCGCGTTTCGAGCTCAAAGGCATTCCGCCGATGGCCGCTGGCGCTGCCCATATTCGCGTGACTTTCCAGGTCGATGCTGACGGTTTGTTAAGCGTTACCGCGATGGAAAAATCCAGCGGTGTCAGCGCCTCTATTCAAGTGAAGCCGAGCTATGGCTTAAGCGACGACGACATTATCGGTATGATCCGCGGCTCTATGACCCACGCCCGTGACGACATGGACGCGCGTATGCTGCGTGAACAGCAAGTTGAAGCCGACCGCGTGCTCGAAGCGCTAACCAGCGCGCTCAAAGCCGACGGCGATTTACTCGAACAGCAAGAACGCCAGCAGCTCGAGCAAGCCATGCAGGCGCTGCGTGAAGCGCGCCAAGGCAGCGATAAAGCTGCCATTGAACAAGCTATTAAGAGCGTTGATGCTGCCAGCGACAGTTTTGCCGCACGGCGCATGGATGCCTCGATTCGACGCGCCCTTGCGGGTCATCGCGTTGATGAGCTATAACCGAATTTATTAAGGAGCCAGCATGCCAAAGATTATCTTTTTACCTCATGCCGAATTATGCCCAGAAGGCGCGGCCATTGACGCCGAAAACGGCGAGACCGTGCTCGATGTTGCGCTACGCAGCGGCATCGGCATTGAGCACGCCTGTGAGAAAGTGTGCGCTTGCACCACCTGCCACGTATACGTGCGCGAAGGCTACGATTCATTACCCGAGATTGAAGAAAACGAAGACGACATGCTCGACAAAGCCTGGGGCCTAGACCCAGACTCACGCTTAAGCTGCCAGTCTATCGTTAGCGGCACCGACCTAGTGGTTGAGATCCCCAAATACAGCATCAACCACGCCAAAGAGAACCACTAAGGGGCAGGCACTTAACTTAAGGGGCAGGCAGATAATATGACGCAACAAATTACATTAGGTGGTGGCTGCTTTTGGTGTATTGAAGGCGCCTTTAAGCTGTTACGCGGGGTGCTGAAAGCGCAGTCGGGCTATGCCGGCGGCCATCAGGCCGAGCCTACCTACGAGCAAGTGTGCAGCGGCAACACCGGCCACGCTGAAGTGGTGCAGGTGACCTTTGAGCCAACGGCAATTAGCGTGCGCGAGATCCTTGAGATTTTCTTTGCGCTGCATGATCCAACCCAAGTGAATCGGCAGGGTAACGACATTGGTACGCAATATCGCACGTCGATTTTTTACCAAACCGATGAACAGAAGCGCTTGGCTGAAGAGATCATTGCAGAAATGACAAACGAGCAAACCTGGGATGCACCGATCGTGACAACGCTCGAACCGCTCGAAAAATTCTGGCCAGCCGAGGAATACCACGATAATTACGTGGAGCGGAATCCGCAAAACGCCTATTGCCAAGCAGTGGTTCACCCGAAACTCGCCAAGTTCAAGCGCACCTTTGTCGAGAAATTAGACGGCTAGTTAGAAACTGACACATTTATCCGAAAAGAGCCGCTAGCAAGCGGTTCTTTTTTTGGCTAGTATTGTTCACATATGTGTTAACACGGATGTGTGACCAATGACATGGACAGTTCATTTTCATGGTAAAGCGGAGCTTGAGTTTCAGGGCTTGCCTATTGCGCTAAAAGCCAGAGTGGCGCGCTTAGTAGAGACAATGATGGCTTTTGGCCCAAATCTTGGTATGCCTCATAGCAAGGCGCTCGGCAGCGGTCTATTTGAGCTCCGAGCCAAATCAGCTGAGGGCATAGCGCGCGCACTCTACGTAGGTGCCGAACAGCAATCGTTGGTGATATTACTGGTGACTGTCAAAAAGTCGGATAAGTTACTACCCCGCACATTGGCTTTAGCCAAGCAACGGCGCAAGGAGTTAAAATTATGAGTGAGCTAATTCCGTTTGAGCAGGTTATGAAGGGGCTGAAGAAGAACCCAGAGTTCGTGAAAGCCTACGATGAACTTCAAGACGAATTTGATTTATTAAAAACAATTCTGCGCATGCGCACCGCTGCGGGTTTAACGCAAGAGCACCTAGCCAAGCAACTCGGCACCCAAAAAAGCAGTATTTCGCGACTTGAAAGCGGACGCAGCAATCCAAGCTGGCAAACCTTACAGCGCTATGCCGAAGCCTGTGGTTATCGGCTCCGGTTAGAAATTGAGAAGCGATAGCAGAATGGCCCAAATTCGCGTATAATCCGCGCGACTCAAATTTAATGAATTTACTGGAGAAATCACATGGCTTTAGAACGTACGTTATCGATCATCAAACCAGACGCCGTAGCAAAGAACAAAATCGGTGCTATCTACAACCGTTTTGAGACTGCTGGTTTTCGCATCGTAGCGGCCAAAATGATGCACTTAAGCCAAGCGCAAGCAGAAGGCTTTTACGCTGAGCACAAAGAGCGTCCATTCTTCGGCGCGTTAGTATCGTTCATGACCTCTGGCCCAATCATGGTGCAAGTGTTAGAAGGCGAGAACGCGGTATTGCGTCACCGAGAAATCATGGGCGCCACCAACCCAGCGCAAGCAGCTGCCGGCACTATCCGTGCTGACTACGCGGTATCTATCGACGAGAACGCCGTGCACGGTTCAGACGCGGTTGAATCTGCAGCGCGCGAAATCGCTTACTTCTTCACTGCTGAAGAACTCTGCGCTCGTACCCGTTAATGCAAAAAACCAACCTGCTTGACCTGAATCACCAAGGCCTCCGCCAGTTCTTTACCGAACTGGGGGAGAAGCCGTTCCGTGCCGATCAGGTCATGAAATGGTTGTATCACTACTGCATTGATGACTTCGATGCGATGACCAACATCAATAAGGCGCTGCGCGAGAAGCTCAAGCAAGTGGCAGAAATTCGCGCGCCAGAAGTCAAAATGCAACAGCAGTCGGCCGACGGCACCATCAAGTTCGTCATGACCCTGTTCGATGGGCAAGACGTAGAAACCGTATGGATCCCCGAGGACGACCGCGCCACTCTGTGCGTCAGCTCGCAAGTGGGCTGCGCACTGGAGTGCACCTTCTGTTCCACCGCGCAACAAGGCTTCAACCGCAACCTCAAAGTAGCGGAAATCATTGGCCAAGTATGGCGGGTGAACAAAATTCTCGGCGCCTTTGGCGACACTGGCGTAAAAGCCGTCACCAACGTGGTGATGATGGGCATGGGCGAACCGCTGCTCAACCTTAGCAACGTGGTCCCTGCCATGGAGCTGATGCTCGACGACTTGGCCTTTGGCCTGAGCAAACGCCGCGTTACCCTGAGTACCTCAGGGGTAGTACCAGCGCTGTATAAACTCAAAGAAGAAATTGACGTGGCGTTGGCCATTTCGTTGCATGCGCCCAATAACGCGCTGCGCGACGTACTGGTGCCGGTCAACAAGAAGTACCCGATTGCCGAGTTCTTAAAAGCTGCTGAACATTACATTGATGGCTCTAAAGCCAACAAAGCGATCACCGTGGAATACGTGATGCTGGACCATATCAATGACTCCACCGAGCAGGCGCAAGAACTGGCGCAGGTATTGAAAGACACCCCGTGCAAGATCAACCTGATCCCATTTAATCCATTTCCTGGCTCAGATTACGGCCGTTCCAGCAATTCACGCATTGACCGTTTTGCCAAAGTTCTGGTAGAAAAAGGCTTTATTGTCACCACCCGTAAAACCCGCGGCGATGATATTGATGCAGCCTGTGGCCAGCTGGTCGGCGAAGTGATCGACCGCACCAAGCGCTTACTGAAAAAGCAGCAAGCCCAACGCGGCGGCAGCAGCATCGAGATTAAATCAGCGTAAAGGCTTAGCCAGACTCAACGCGATGGTTCCACCGCACCGCTGGCTGGGGTAGTATAGGTGGTTCAGAGCGAGTTGAGAGGGTTCCGATGCGTATCATCCTGGTCATTAGTGCACTATTTTTGCTGGGCGGCTGTGTTAGCCAGACCACCATTGATGGCAAGCAACAGCCGGATAGCACCTTCGACCCTGTGCAAGCGGCCAAAACCCGTTTAGCGCTGGGCCTGCAATACCTGCAGAGTGGCAACTTCGAACAAGCCAAAGCCAACCTTGAACGCGCCCGTGAATACACCCCAAACGACCCAGCTATTCATAACGGTTTGGCCTATTATTACCAGCAAGTGCAAGATTTCAGCCAAGCGGAGCAATTTTATCGCAGCGCACTGAAACTCGAGCCGCGCAACGGCGATACCATCAATAACTTAGCAGTGTTGCTGTGTACCCAGAACCGTTACGCCGAAGCCGACCCGCTATTTCGTCAGGCGGCCGAATCGCCGGGCTACGTGAAAGTCGCCAGCACCTATCAAAATGCTGCACGCTGCGCCGAGCAACGGGGCAATTTCAGAGCCGCTGACAGTTACTATCAACTGGCCATGAACTACGGTGCCAACGCTACTATGCTGGAAACCTACGCCGATTCGCTATTACGGCAAAGTCGCTATAACGATGCCCGCAGCGTGTTGGAACGGCGCGCTCGTATGCCGCAATTTACCGCGCAATATTTATGGCTTGAAGTACAACTGGCGCGTGCTCTGAACGATAAAACGCGTGAAGCACAATACGGTGCGCTGCTGATGAATCGCTTTGGGCAAAGCAGCCAAGCTAACGATTATCGCCGCTTGAAGCAGACTAACTAATTGTGTAACGCCGCTGCGGCGTTACCTACTACGGAATTGATTATGAGCAACGAACACAACGACCATGATAACCCAGCGCCTGTCGCTGAGGCAGCCCCTTATAGCGGCGTCACGCCCGGGCAAATGCTGCGCGAAGTGCGTGAAGCGCGTGGGCAAACGGTCGCCGAAGTGGCGGCTGCACTGCGGCTACGGATAAGTATCGTAGAAGCGATAGAGGCCGATGACTATGAGCCGCTAAAAGGCAGCACCTTTGTGCGCGGCTACTTTCGTTCGCTGGCGAAATTGTACGATATCGATCCGCTGCCATTAGCCGATGCGTATCAAGCCATGGGCTTTGGTGGACCGTCGGTCAGTACACTGAAAATGCAGAGCTTTTCGCGCCGTAAGATCCGCGAGAAAAATGATGGCCGCTTGATGCTGGTGAGTTATGTGATTATTGCCGCAGTCATTGGCGCTGCCGCTTGGTGGTGGTGGCAGCAGTCATCGTTTGAGCCAGCACCGACCACCGAGATGCCGCAACGCAGCAGCATTGAAGCGCAGCCGCGCGATCAGCTCACTGAAGCTGAAGTCGCGGCGCAACGTGAGGCCGAGCGGCTGCAACAAGCTGAACAGCCGCAAGATCAGCAGGGTACGGCAGAGCAGTTGGACGCGGAGCGCTTAACTGGGGAACAACTGGCCGGGGAGCAACAGACTGGGGAGCAACAGACTGGGGAGCAACAGACTAACCAGCAACAGACTAACCAGCAACAGACTGGGCAGCAGCAGACCGCGGAACAACAAGCCGCAGAGCGCCTAGCAGCTGATCGCCTAGCCGCCGAACAGCTAGCCGCCGAGCGCCTAGCCGCCCAGCAACAAGCCGCCGGCGACCGTCTGACCATGGTATTTAGCCAAGAGTGCTGGGTCAAAGTCACCGATG
>CAYXGO010000042.1:0-10307 GCA_964464575.1 uncultured Pseudomonas sp.
CTTTTGTGCTGGTGGCAGCAAGCGGCGAAGTTGTTGCATACCGAGTTGGAAATTGTTGCCTTAGAGGGTGAGCGAGTCGCGGGAAGTATGGTGCGACTGCTGGTTTATAGCCTGTTGGCAGGGCTGCTAGTGTTGACCTTGTGGTTTGCTTCGTTGACTCAATTGCTACTCTTCATGCAAGCGGCACAGTTTACCCTGGCACAAGCGTTGGGGCTATTGATGGTGGCTAATTTAGCGGTGCTGTGGTGGTTGCTACGGCGTTGTCGCCATTACAATAAATATCTCAGCTTTCCCGCGACACGGCAGAGTTTGAAATTGTTGTTGTCAGTTGGCAAAGGAGGTTAGTTTTGTGAGCCGTCATAACAATGCTCGTTTGCAACGCTTACTGCAGCAATTACCAGCTGAACGCCAAGCCTTGGCAACTCAGTCACATCGTGTGGGCCAGGCAGTTAAGGCAAATATCAGCTCGCCACCGACACTGATCCTGGCCGGCATAGTGGGCTTTGTTGTGGCAGTGCGTGAACCTCGTTGTGACTCCGCTGAGTCAGACCAGCGGCAAACTGTAGCGGCGCGACTGCGCCACCACGGTCTGTTGTTGTTGGCGGTGATGCTTCAGCGCATTAAACGGTCAATTTCGGCTTTCACCACCGAGTAGCACTCGCAACTTAGTTGTTCAAGCTTGGGTCGGTTGGTGACCAGAATATGGCCACGACTGTAATCAATCACGCCTTTCTTATGTAAGCGACCCGCTGCTTCGGTAACGCCTTCGCGGCGCACACCGAGCATGTTGGCAATTAGCTCCTGAGTCATAACCAAATGATTGTCTTTGAGCAAATCCAGCGATAACAATAACCAGCGACATAACTGTTGCTCAATATTGTGGTGTCGATTACACACAGCAGTCTGTGACATTTGCGTCAGTAGTGCTTGAATATAGCGCAGTACCAAGGTCATCAGTTCGGCATGTAAATTAAACTCAGGGTCAATTTTGCATCGCGCTAAGCGGTAGGCAAAGCCTGAGCTTTGCACTACGGCACGACTAGTGGTGCTATCGCCACCCATAAATAGCGACACGCCTACCAAACCATCGTAACCGACTACCGAAATTTCGGCCGACGAACCGTCCTCCATAACATACAGTAAGGAAACGATGCAGTCGGTAGGAAAATAGACATAGCGCAGCGTTTCACCCGACTCATAGAGCACGGTTCCGAGTGGCAGTTCGACCAGCTCCAAAAATGGGAATAGTCGATCTTGCACGGCTGGTGAGAGCGTATTGAGTAGCTTGTTTTCGAGCGGTGTGTGAATGCCAACAGGCCCTCGGGGCCTGTTGGTAAAGGTATTGACAGTGACAGACATAAACCTGACTCCTTTAGGTTTGACCGGTGTTCAGGCGCTTATTTTAAGCGCATGGAGTTCTTTACTGAGTTGACACCAGTCACTTCGCGGGCAAGACGCACTGCCGTAGCCATATCATCACTTGAGCTGACAAAACCGCTCAATTGCACTTCACCTTTGAATGTTTCGACATTAATTTCTGCAACTTTTAGGGTCGGATGATTAAAGATCGCAGCTTTGACCTTGGTGGTAATTACTGAGTCATCAATATATTCGCCCGTGCTTTCGCGTTGCGGCGATGCACCGCAGCCGGTTAATAGCAGACCGCTAAGGGTTAAGAAGAAAACAATATAAATGTTGCGGGTGTTCATAATGGTATATCCGTGTGTGACCCAAGCGAACTGCTTGAGCTTCGAGCATACGCACAATAAGGCGGTAGCTCTGTGCGTTGCCGCACAGAACCGATAACTCATTCAGGCTATGGTCGCTAGGTCATTCATAAGCGGAGAAATTCATATGTTAGAAACAATCATTGTACTGTTAATTCTTCTGTGGGCGCTTGGCTTGGTATCGTCGTACACCATGGGTGGCTTTATTCACCTGCTGTTGGTCGTTGCCCTAGTTATCTTCGTTGTTCGCCTCATTCAAGGTCGCCGCCTATTCTAATGCTAAGGGGCAGGCAGTTAAGCGTTTGCGCTTAACTGCCTGCCCCTTAAAGGTTGGTCGCACCTCTCGCAAAATTACAGAGTTAAGTAAAGTTTAGGTAAAGGCGAAAACTTGGCTATACTTTTTCTGTGCAACTCTGTCTACAAAATAGAGTCTACTCTTTACCCAAATTCAACACGCAAATTCGGCAAGTAGTCGCGCCGTCCAGTTACACAAGAAAAAAGGAAAAAGCCATGAACGCGGCGGTTCGATTCTTAGCAGTTAAGATACTGATGGTGGTGATACTCGCCAGCACCGTGCTAATCAGCCATACAGCAAACGCAACTACGGCCTATGTGGCGAAACGTACGGTGACCACCTCACAGGGCCAGCAGGTGCCAGCTGGTGCTACCGTTGAGGTGCTCGGCGTGAACGAGGTGGCGGTCAGTTTGGCGGCGAGCGGACAATTGCTGACCTTCACCATGGACGGTAAAATTTTTACTGCTGATGCCGCTGATTTTGAACGTGCAGCAGCCCCCGCACCTTTTGCTGTAGCGAGCTGGGTATTCCAGCCCAGTAACGACCAAGCCCGGGTTTGTACAAATTTTTATCGGCGCGATAATAAGCAGTTGTTGTGGCCACAACAAGGCGATTTGCAGGGTTATGTGCGGGTTACCCGCGATGGTCAAGCGGTTAGCTTTAGTGTAAATAGTCCCGGTGAGCCGCCTAAAGAGCGGCCACGGCAATACTACGATTACCTCAATGAATCGGCGCAATTGTGTATTGAGCGCCTTGACTATGCCGCGGATTACCAAATTGAACTGTTACCGGGGCTAAAACTGAGCAATTGTGCGGCCGACAGCTGTCATCATGTCACCCTCGAGCAAACTTTAAAATTGTTTGCCAGCACCGAACGACGCCCCGCAGAGATTGTGTTGCAGCAAGGTAAAACTATCCTGCCCATGCAGCAAAATGCCATGGTGCCGATTACCGTAACCCATGTCGATACCTTAACTATTAACCTCTTCCAAGTCGATTTGCGCAGTATCACCAATGCCTACGATTTGTTCCAAAATCTGAATAGTTACGATGCCGATTATTTTGCCGAGGGCGTGGGTTTAAAAGTCGGTAGTTTTACCGTCAAACTTAATGCTGGTGAGCAGCAAAAGCAGGCCTTCAATATAGATCTAAATAAGTACCTGCCAAGTGATCAGCAGGGTTTATTTGTTGCGCTTTTTGACTCGCCCGAATTGCAACAAGAGCGTTGGCAGGAGCGGCCGACGCAATGGTTGTTACGATCGAACGTTGGGGTAACCAGTTTTCACGGCCAGCAATTTGTTGATGTGTGGTTAGGCAGCTTTGATCAAGCGCAAGCTCACGCTAATGCCACGGTAAACGTGGTGGCGAAAAATAACCGCTTATTGTTTGAGGGTAGCAGTGATGCTCAGGGTCGTGTGCGTATCGCCCGGTCGTTACTCAACGGCAGTGGTGAACATTCACCGGCATTTATCGTGGTGCAAACCGAGCAGCAAGGTATCGCTTTGATGCCGTTTAGTGCTGCTGGTAACAATCTCAGCAGCAATCAGCGTGGCCGCGCGAGTCATGTGGCGGGCGATATTTATCTCACCACTGAGCGTGATTTATATCGTGGCGGCGATACCATCGAGTGGCTGTTATTAGCTCGTGATGCCAGTTTAGATGCTCAGGTGCAGCGTGATTTGCAGTTGCAGTTACGCGACCCACAAGGCGAAATAGTTTTCAGTAGCATGGTCACTACCGATAGTAGCGGTAGTGCAGCGGCGCAGGTACCGCTGGCCGCACAAGCGCAGTTAGGCGTGTATGAGTTACAGGTACTGAGCATGGATAAAAGCGTGCTGGCGCGCCATGTAATTGAAGTCGACGACTTTGTGCCGTTGACCATTGCAGCCGTTATTGAAGGCCCTGAACAACTGGCCTCAAAAGACCCAATTGCGGTGAGTATTCGCGCTGATTATCTGTCGGGTGGCGCTGCGGCTGGCTTGAATGCTGATATTGCGATTGCCCTAAGTGGCCGCAACAGCCATGAAGACAAACGCTGGCAGGGCTACTTTTTCGGTCAGGCTATCAACAGTTACAGCTATCTTGACGAAGCCAGCGGCGCGCTTGATGCCGATGGCAAAGTCAGTACTGAATTTACCCTCGATGCTGACGCCATTGAGCAGCCAGCGCTGTACAGTATCGGCGTAGATGGCAGCGTATTTGACGCCAGTGGGCGCGCTAACGATGCCAAAGCCCGTATAAGCCTAGACACCCATGCCAGTTACCTAGGGGTGCGCGCACAGACAACGAATGATAGCGCGACTTTCGATGAGGGGCAGGCGGTTAAGTTCAGCTTACAACGCATCAATCGCCAAGGGCAAGAACAAGCCCTGCAACAGGTCAGCTACGAATTGCGCAAAGTTGATTACAGTTACGATTGGTTTTATCAAAGTGGCGATGGCTGGCGCTTCCGGCTAAAACGTCAAACCGATCAATTGATTGAGCAGGGCGATACCGAGCAGGCTACGCTCAGCTTTGCCAATCCATTAGCCTGGGGCTGGTATGAGTTAACCGCGATCGGCAGCGACGGCTATAAAACGGTGCTGCCATTCCGCGTCGGTTGGGGTAACGGCGTCGCGCTCAACGAGCCTGATGTATTACCCATGCAAGTGAGTGAGCAAGATGGGCAACTGAGTATTCAGATCCAAGCGCCGTTTGCCGGTCGTTTGAAAGTATTGCAGGCTGGCACCGATATTGAAGCGGTGCAAGATTTCGCCATTAAAGCCGGTGCTAACAGTATTCAAGTACGCAAGCAAACCAGCAGTGAGCCGGGTTTTCATGTGTTAGCCCATTTGGTCCGCCCTATCAGCCGTGGCAGTGAGCATTTGCCGCAATTGGCGTTGGGTACCGCTTGGGTCGCGCAGTTAGCGCCAGAACGCACCATCACCACCAAGGTGAAAGCTGCGCAGGTGCTGACTTCCACCACGCCAATCACGATTGATGTCGAATTTAGCAGCCCGACCGGCAAGGCGAAGATTTTCTTAGTGGACGAGGGCATTCATGCCATTAATGGCTATCGCAATGGCAATAGTCAGCAGTTTTTCTTTGGTGCGCGGCGCTTTGCCATGGGCTTTCTGTCGAATTACGGGCAACTACTGAAGCAAGACGATAGTTTGAAAACGATTGGTGTGGGGGGCGACCGCGCGCTCATGGTAACGGGTGAACGTATGGCTAGCCCGCCAGAGCAGCCGTTGGTTATCCAAAAATCCGACTTCTTTGACACGGTCACGGCAGCATCGCCGTTGCTCGAAATTATCGATGGCCGCGTCAGTTATAGTTTTGAACCTGCCGATATGGAAGGTCGCTTCCGCGTGGTGGTGATTAGCGCCAGTGCAGCTGGTGTTGGCTTTGCTGAGGAACAGGTGCAGGTGCGTGATGCTGTGAGCTTGGGTGTTTCGTTACCGCGCTTCTTGAGCCCAGGCGATGAATTGCTGAGTAAATTAGTGTTGCGCTTTCATAGCGACCAGACCGGTTTGCAGTTAAATCAGCAAATTGGCAGCCAAGTGAGTCAGCAGCAGATTAACGGTAGCAAAGATACCCAACAGGTGATCGATTGGAACCTCACCAGTGCCGAAGTGGGTGACTTGGTAGTACGAGTGAATGCGCAAAATCCGCAATTGAATATAAGCCGCGATTACCGCCTCGTGGTGCGTGATAGCTCATACCCAATGACCAGCTTGCAGAGTTTTCCGGTCAGTCGTTCGGGGCAGGTACCTGGGGTTGATTTCGGTGCTTATGCCGAGCCGGAACAGGTGCGCATGCAATGGAGCATCTCGCCATTAGCTGGCGCTACGCTAAAGCAGGTGGTGGCTGGCTTGGAGCGCTACCCATACGGTTGTTTAGAGCAAACTAGTAGCGGCTTACGGGGCTTGCTGGCGATGATTGCGGTGCAGGGTATGACCGCAGAACGGCAAGCGATGCTGCAGCAGGGGGTGCAGAATTTAGCGACCAAGCAACACAGTAGCGGTGGCTTTGGTTATTGGAGCCGCAATGGCCAAATTGATGAGCTGTATACCTTGTATGCCACTGATACGCTGCTGCAAGCTTTGGGTTATCTGACCGATAAGCAGCAGGCGCAAAGTGTGGTTGATAAGGCGCTGAAGTATATTGATGGACAGTTCTACCGCGATGCTTGGTTAGCTATGTACGCCAATGGCATCTTAATGCAACAAGGTTATGAAGTGACGAGCCGCGCGCGTTATGCCCTCGATGAGCAAATGCCGCGCGAAATTAAAGCCTTGCAGCAAGAAGGCAAAGATGAAAAACCATGGCAGCGCCAGTATCGCTATGCTGCTGAACGCGATTTGTTGATTGCTGGATATTGGTTGGCCAGTTTGCTGCAGGATCAAGGTCGTTTAGACACCGTTGATAAGCAATTAGCTGCACTGTATAACCAACAAAATTCTTGGACCAGTCGCTTCGGCAAGTGGTTTAGTGATGATGAGCCCCAATCGGAGTGGTTGACGCGCAGTCGCAGTGCCATGTTGTTGGCCGCTATTGCCAGCGATCAACAGAGTAGTACCGTGCAAAAATTGTCGCAGCAATTGAGCCAAGGCTTAGCGCAAATGCGCTTCCGTTCAACTTGGGACAATGCCGGCTTAGCAGCTTTGTTGCAGCGTTACGCGGAAATCACCCCAGCATCGGTGCAATTAAAAGTTAATGGTCAAGCCCTGACTGATTGGCAGCAAATCACCACGCGCCAAGCACAACAGGGCTTTAGTGTGGGGCATACCAGTAACCAGCCACTGTATTTAAGCGTTGAACTGGATGGCTTACGGGCCGGGAGTAAACCACAAAACAGTGGTTTCACCGTGCAGAAACAATGGTTTGATGCCAAGGGCCAATTACTCAGTGACAATGACAGTAACTGGCAGGTACAGCAAGGTAGCTTGATAACGGTGATGCTAACGATTGCCAGTGACGATGATTTGCCGTCTGAACGCCTGATGATTACTGATTTGCTGCCAGCCGGTTTTGAGTTGGTCGATAATGATAACGACCCGTGGGTAAGCGATGCTAAGGGTAATATTGGCAAAGCCAGCTACATCACCGTCATGCCCGATCGTGTGGAACGTATGGATGATCGCTTCAGTGCGGCGCTATCATCAGCATGGCAAGCCAAACAGCCGGTGCGTTTAGTGTACCAAGTTCGCGCCAGTTTTGTCGGTACTATGCAAGTGCCGGACACTCACGTGGAGTTTATGTATCGACCAGAAGTACATGGTCGTAGCGCTCGCACTGAGGTTACGGTGATACCACGTTGAGCAAGCGGGTAGTGCGCAGCAGCCGTGGCTACCTTGCAGGCTTACTATTAGCCCTGTTAGTCAGCGCGCTTAGCGGCGCGCTGCTGGCCTATCTGTATCAGCCACTACCGCCGTCACGGCTAGCCCATTTATCGCATGTGGTGGTGGCTAGAGATGGTACGGTGCTGGCGCGCCGCTTGAGTACTGACGGGTACTGGCGCGAACCCATCAGCTTGGCGGCCATCGACCCGCGCCTGATTGAATTGTTGATTGCCTATGAAGACCAACGTTTTTGGCAGCATAATGGTGTCGATTGGTTGGCGTTGTTGCGGGCTACTGGCGACGCGTTGGTCAGTGGCCGCGTGCGCTCGGGTGCCTCCACCTTAACCATGCAAACGGTGCGCCTGATATACCCTGAGTTAGGCCGTAAAACTGCTTTTGCTAAGGCCCAACAGCTGCTGATGGCGCTGCGTTTAGAGCAGCACTGGAGCAAACAACAAATCCTTAGCGCTTATTTTACTTTGGCACCCTATGGGAGCAATATCGAAGGTGTCGCTGCCGCGAGTCAAGCATGGTTGGGGCGCAGCCCTGAGTATTTGAGTTGGCGCGAGGCATCGCTGTTGGTGGCATTACCGCAAAGCCCGGAGCGTCGACGCCCCGATCGACATCCGCGCGAAGCTGCAGAAGCCAGTGCGCGGGTGTTGCACGCAGTCGCCGAGCGGCTCAATTTTAGCCCAGAACAACTGCAAGAATGGCGCGATGAGCCGTTACCGTTGCGTTATCAAAGCTTGGTTAGCGGCGATGCACACTTAATTGACCGGTTGGCAGATAGCGCCGGTGGGGTGATAAGCACTGATATTAATAGTCATTGGCAGGCACAAGCGCGGCGGTTGCTAAAAAAGGCCGTGCAACCACTTTCTGATCAGCATAACGGTGCGGTATTAGTGGTGCAGCGTGATAGCGGCGCTATTAAGGTGTACTTGGGTTCAGCCGACTATCAACAGCAGCCACGCAAAGGCGCCATCAATTATCTGAACCGTTTACGTAGCACTGGCTCCACCTTAAAACCACTGATCTACGGCCTTGCCTTGCAACGGGGTCTGTTGCAGCCCAATAGTGTGTTACGCGATGGCGAGATTCAGGTGGATGGCTATCGCCCTAGTAATTTTGATGATGGTTTTTATGGTCAGGTCAGTTTGCAGCAGGCTTTACAGCGGTCATTAAATATCCCGGCGATTACCACATTAGAGCAGCTCGATGCCGATTTAGTCACCCGGCAACTCGAACAGTTTTTGCAGTTGCCAGCCAGTCAACTCAATGATCCCGGCTTAGCTCTTGCTGTTGGTGCTGCGTATCTGAGCCCCGAGCAGCTAGCGCAGTTATACCTTGGTTTGCTTCAACAGCAAGTGCCACGACTGAATTGGCAAGGTACCAGCAGTCATTATCGAGATGGCTTACTGAATGCCAGCAGTAGTCAGCAATTGCTCAGTGTATTGGCCGTAGCACCAGATACCGGCGCTGGCTATAGCAGCAAGGCTGGCGCGCAAGTTTATAAAACCGGTACCAGTAACGGTCGGCGTGATGCCTGGTCGGTACATATCACTGAGCAGCATGTAGTGGTGGTGTGGCTGGGCGCCGCCGATAACCAAACTAGTGACATACTGTCTGGAGCCAGCCATGCAGCGCCGCTTGGTTTAGCGATCATTAATGCACTGCAATTAGCTAGCCCAAGCAATCTAACCCGAATTGATACAGCGTTGATCGGTAAGCCACAGCCGTCGTCTAGTAACAGCAGTTGCGAGCGGCTGATTGAGTTTCCCGAACACGATGAATGGTTGATCAGTGATAGTTTGAGCATCCGCGTGGGTAGCCGATTTAAGCAGGTACAGTGGTACCTGAATGGGCAACGCGCAGTGCTGCAAAACAATGAATTACTGACCTTAAGCAGTGCCGGTGCCCATCGTATCAGTGCCAGAGTAGGTGAGTGTGTGACCAGTCATGAAATTTTTCTGCAGTTAACTCAGCATTAATTATAATAATACTATTGCGAATCATTCTCATTTAGATTAAGCTGTGACCCATTGTCATTCAGTGAATTTATTGAGGAAGCGAAAATGAAAGCCGTATCTCGTGTTGCCATCGCCGTTAGTATTGCGCTCAGTGCACCTGTCATTGCAACCCCAACAGCTCCCGAGCTCCCACAAACAGCCGAAGCGATTGAACGCTTGCAAATTACTGGTGAGCGGCAAAGTGGTTATTTGGTCAACGAGCAAGATTCCGCCAGTAAACTGCCGCTGAGTATCAAAGATACGCCACAAACGGTGAGTGTGATTAGTGCTGAGAAGCTGAAAGATTTTGCCCTCAATGATATTAATTCTGCAGTGGAATATTCGGCTACAGTCAACGTTGAGCAAGTCGAAACTGATCGGACGTACTTCAGTTCCCGGGGCTTTGAATTGACCAATATTCAAACCGATGGCTTGGGGTTAAATCATGATTATGGTACTACCACAGGTCGCGTTGATGCGGCACTGTATGAGCGCATTGAAATTGTTCACGGTGCCAACGGGATAATGACTGGAGTAGGCAGCCCCGCGGCAACGGTGAATTTAATTCGTAAGAAGCCAACTTCAGCAAGCCAAGCAAGCATAAGCGCGATGCTCGGCTCGTGGCAGGCCAATCGTGTTGAGGCCGATGTATCTGGCGCCTTGACCGATTCTTGGCGTGCTCGCGCGGTACTGGTTGCTGATGACCGTGAATCCTATTTAGATCGTTATGCGACCAACAGCCAAGTAGCCTACTTGGTGATGGATTATGCACCGAATAGCAGCACGTTGATCACCTTTGGCCACAGTGAGCATCGTAATGATAGCGATGGCAATTTATGGGGTGCGTTGACGTTATACTATGGCGACGGTACACCGACTAATTTTGCCCGCGAAACCAATATTTCAGCCAATTGGTCATACTGGAATGTCAATAAAACGCAAAGCTTTATTGATC
>CAYXGO010000043.1:0-10080 GCA_964464575.1 uncultured Pseudomonas sp.
CAGCTGAAGCGCTAACAATGCTTAAGCTATCGCCATCGGCATCGGTGTCGTTGGCGAGCGGCAGCAATGATGCAGTACCACGCCATACCGCCACCGCGGTATCGGCCACCGCAACCGGCGCTACGTTGCCGGTTGAGTCAATAGCCACGCCACCGAATACCTCAATGGCACCATCGGCAGCGCCGTCAACATCATTCACGCCACCGTCGGTGATGACTAACTGCACACACCAATGGCCTTCATTCAAGCCTGGCTGCCAAGCGGCAGAGCCAGCGGTTGGGCAAGCGCCATACACTGAGCTGGCACTATACAACGCACCACCAGCACCTTCAGCAAAGGCACGCCATGCGCCGTCTTGCCACAGCAAGAACTCAGCGCCAGCACCAATCGGCTCATCCAATGGCAACACCACCGGTGCTTGATCGCCAACCGTCACTAACTGCAACAGCAAGAAGCGGTAGAACTCACCGTAGAAACGGTAGCTACTGATATCCAAGCCTGCTTGCGTGAAGGCGTTGAGCCCAACAAGGCTAAAGTCACCCATAGCATCTGGCGTGGTGGCCACACGAATACTGCTGACATCCTCGTCTGCGCTCGGATAGCCAATAAAGTGCAGATCTTGCAAGGTGGTGGCATAGGCGCCGTCCGCCCAGATATCATGCGAATTGAACGCACGATCTAAGTAGGCCGGAATGCCGTTGCCGTTGTCATCCCAACGACCTTCTTCGTAGTCAACAATACCGTTGTCGTTTTGATCCAACTCGCGCGACAAGTCTTCGTCGTTCGGGTTGTACTCAAAAGCCATGATGCTATCTTCGGCAGCAACTTGCACTCTACGCACCACAACAGGCACAAAAACAGTGGTTTCCCGTCCGTCTCGAGTGCCAATCACCGCAACCAGGTAGACCCCAGGTGGTGTGGTGAGTGGCAAAGTCACCGACAGTTGGATACTAGTTGCTGACACGGTAAGGGAAACCTCCCCAGCATCAATATCCGGCGCGCCGCTGGCTGGCAACAATACCGCCCGCAGTGTATCGGTGGCTTGAATCACCGGATTATTCGGGTTGGACGGAGCGGTAATCGGCACCTGCTCACCCGGATTTGGCGTCGGGTTTGAGGTTCTTCCGCTAATGGTTTTCGGTGGGCCCGGATTGGTAGGCGACACAGTGATCGAGCCATTTGCGCCAATATTTTCGGTTGAAGCAATGCTTATCTCATAGCTTTCACTATCAGCTATGCCTGGCAACGACAGATTGGCGCTGGTGCCCGATTCGAACACCACCTCACGCGCGTCGCCATCGACCAGCAACTGCACGGTATGCGGATAGCTTGGTGCTGGACCACTCAAGGTCACTGGCACAGTCACACCAACGCCGGTGTTGGCCTCCACTTTGATATCCTGCCCCAAGGTCACCTGCGGAATAATGGTCACGGTTTGTGGCTTACTCACCTCGTTACGCGCCATTCCAGCAACCCAGGTAAAGGTATGCACACCAGACAGGTATACATCTGAATCCTGCGGCTTAATGACCCCTACACCTATCGGTGAATCAAGTAACATAGCCGTAGCCGTTCCTAATTGCGACTGGTCAACCTTGGTCAACGCGCCGGTAGCATTAATGGTGATATCGGCTGGCGTGATCAGGGTAATACCCGGTGAACCAACAAAGGTGAAGGTGACCGTAGCTGCACCAGAACGCGCATTTTGCCGGTCTTTGATAATGTACTCATAAACCACTTCGCCGATGTAGCCACTGGGTACGCTAATACTCATACCAGTAACAGCAACTTTACCATCAACAACCGCGTATCTAAGCGCTCCGCTACCTGGCCCTGATTTCTTTCCAAACTTGACGATGGTTATCGACTGCCCTTCGGCGTCGAAATCATTCTCAAAGATCGGGAATACCCTTGAACTGTCAAAGCTATCTGTGTCAACGGTGTAGGCGTCATCCACGGCAATCGGATCTTGATTCGACTCGGTTACAGTAATGGTAAACGGCCCGACGCTGTCGGTTAAGCCCTCACGGTCGGTGACGGTGATAGTGATGCCAGCCCACTCGGCGATATCGCCTGCAGCTGGGGTACCCGTCAAGGCGCCGGTGCTGGAATCGAAGCTAGCCCAAGTAGGTTGATTGGTGATAGTAAAGCTGAAGCTCTCTTCTGGGTCCACCGCGGTATCAGGGTCGCTGACCTGTGGCACAAAGCTATAAGCCTCGCCATCTTTGATAGTCAGCAGCGGCGTGTTGGTGATCACTGGCGCATCGTTGACGTTAGCAACCGTCAGGCTGAACGCCAATTCAGCACTCGCTTGCGCACTATCGGTTACGGTCAATACGATGTCGCTAGTCACACCCACATCAGCATTGGCTGGCGTACCAGTTAACGTGCCGTCAGCACTATTTATGCTCAACCACGTTGGATTGCCGCTAACGCTAAAGGTCAGCTGGTCACCCTCGTCGATATCGGTGGCCGTTGGTTTGAAGCTATAAACCTGCCCTTGGGTTGCGGTGCCGCTCGGCGTACCAGAAATAGTCGGCGCGTCGTTAACGTTATCCACGGTAATGGTAAATACCGGCAATGCTGCAGACAGCTCGCCATCACTCACGCTCAAGGTAAACGGACCATAGCTGCCGACATCGGCATTGCCTGGCGTGCCCTCTAAAATACCGCTAGCGGTGCTGAAGCTCAGCCAGCTCGGCGCTGCTGGGCTTAGGCTGAAGGTCAGCTGCGCACCCACGTCAATATCGTCCGCGGTCGGCTTGAAGTAATACGGCTGATCTTGATCGACCCGAAGATCTGGCGTACCGCTAATAGTCGGCGCATCGTTGACGTTGAGCACGGTGATGGTGAACTCCGGCAATACCGCAGTGGCACCAGCAAGATCGCTGACAACAATAGTGATTGGCCCATGCTGACCCACATCGTCATTGGTCGGTGTACCGCTTAGCAAGCCGCTGCTGCGGTCAAAGCTAAGCCACCGTGGTTCACCCAATACCGTGTACATCAGCTCATCGCCGAGGTCGATATCCGCACCAAGCGCCTGAAACTGATACAGCACGCCTTGGTTGACTTGTAATTGCGGAGTACCACCAATAGTTGGTGCATCGTTGACGTTCTGCACGGTGATGCTAAAACCCGTTAATGAGGCTGAAGCCCCGGCAGTATCGGTCACAGTAACCACAATAGAGCCAGTCACCCCCACATCGCTATTGCCTGGCGTGCCGCTAATGGTGCCGCCATTCACACTCAACCACGCCGGTGCTGCCGCATTCAAACTCAATGTCAGCTCGTCACCCACATCAACATCGGCAGTGAGTGGCGTGAAGCTCCACACTTGGTCTTGCAGCACGCTTAACGTTTCCGGAGCACCACTAATGGTCGGCGCATCGTTGACGTTGGTCACTTCAATGCTAAACGCTGGCAGATTGGTGGTGGCTTTACCATCGGTAATACCAATGCTGATATTACTGTAGGTACCCACATCGCTATTGCCCGGGGTACCGGTCAACGCGCCGGTGACAGTGCTAAACGAGGCCCAACTAGGCTTATTCTCAATCACATAGCTAAACGGGTCGTTGTCAGCATCACTGCCGGTTGGCGTGAAGGTATAGGTGTCGCCCTGCGCAACGGTGGTGTCTGGAGTGCCCGAGATAGTCGGCGCACGATTGCTGATCAGGGTGAACAACTCGTAGCCCACGTCGGCACGAAACGCCGGGGCGACAATTTGGTCTGACAGCTGCAACAGCGGGCCAATGTCCATGCTCGCTGCACCTGGCATGGTCGATACATACGGGGTGAAACTGTTATCGGTTAAGTTCAGTGCAAACAATTCGCCCGAGCCATTGGTTTGGTTATAGCCTTTAACTAACACCTGCCCTTCAAATATCACGATATCTTCGGCGAAATAGGTGGGATCAAGCTGCGCCGGAGTATACGAAGCGGTGCTAAAGGTATCAGTGGTTAAATCATAAATAACCACTCCGGCAGAAAAATCAGTGAAGATGAGCTTTTGGTCCTGCGCCACCACGTCATAAACAGGGTTAGGAACATCCACAAAAGGCAATACGTCGCCAGTGGTGGTCAGCATATAAGGGCCAAAGTTACCACTTCCAGCGGCATTAAAGATCAACCGGTCAGCCGCTACATCAATAACAAAACTGCTGTACGAGCTATCGGCTGTGGCCAAGCCAAGGGCCGTTGCATCAAATGCGCGTTCAACAATACCAGTACTTGGCTCAGAGCGATAAACACCTGAACCACTGGTCGCGGCGTTCACCGCGCTGAAATACAAATAGCCGTTAAACGGCACCACGCGGCCTACGTCAATGACATCAATACCGACGGTGATGCTATCAAAGGTGACCAAGGATAAATCCGGTTTTATAAAATAATACTCGCTGCGAAAGGTGCTTGGCTGGAGAATTTGTAACAGCACGCCTTCAGCACCAAAGTCTTGGCTGCTGCCGGGAATAAAGCCCGCTGGTAGGGTAATTTCAGTCAAGGCACCAGTAGCTTTGTGCATTGCGTAATAGCCAAAGCTCTCCGCAAAATTCACCGCAAAAATGACATAGTCGCCGAGGGTATGCAGTTGCGAGTAAAACGGCGCTTCGGTAGCCGACGAGAAGGTGGTCATTTTGGTGACCACACGGGTATCGACATTAACGCGGTAAATTTCGCGAGTATCAGGGCCTAAGCCGCCATCCTGAATTTGCTCACCTTGAACCGTTTCAGCGCGTTTTATCGTGTCAGCGCCCTCGACAATTGGCTCGGAACCCGCTTGTGGCTGATCACCGGTGACGCCGATAAAAAACACATCGCGGCCACTGGCAACGGCATTTTGCGCACCACCTGAGTTAGCTGCTGAGCCAAACTCTTGCACTAACGCAAATTCGGTGTCGGTGGCGCTAATAGCGACTAATTCATTACCCGTATCGGGTAAATCAGCACCGGCATACACCACGCCATCGAGTTCAGTGAACCAACGCGGGTACGAGGCCTCAGCACCCGGCAGCAAATCACCAAGCGCTTGGAAAGTATTACTACCCGGCACATAGCGCCATGGCTCAATACCAAAATTCGGGATATCCGGGTCAAAATACAGGCCGCTACTAGCGGCGTACAGCTGCGACACGTAGTTGAAAGCGGTGCTGCTTGGGTGCTCAGTCAGCGTAGTTTCACCAGCCGCGATGCTTTGTAACGAAAAGCCTGAACCACCGCTGGCGTAATCGAACCACCAAAAACGCCCGTCGCTTATCACTACATTGCGGTTATTAAAGGTACTCGCCAACGACGGCGCATAGGTAACGGTCTGTTGAACGGTATCGAATAATACCGCGCCGCCCACCGGGCTGTAAGGCAATGCCACAATCACGCCATTTTGGCCTTTGATAGCGCGTGGACTGTAGAAATTAGCCGAGGCGATAGCCGTAGGAGCCGGGATATCAACGCGAGTAAAGCCAGCACTGCCGGCGGTATGGCGGTATAAAAAGTATTTTTCGTTGGTGTTCGGGTCGGTTTCTGCGCCGGTCAGCACCATCCACAGGCCGCTGTCGGTGGCCACTAGGCCGCTCCAACTTGTCGGGCCGGTCATGGCAATGGTTTCGCCAGTAGCAGAGTCGTACTGAAACACTTTAGGGGTATTGGTGCTGTCTACACCATTGAAATACAGTTTGTTATCAAACACCACGAAACTATTCGGCGAGGTGTTTTGAAAATTTTGTGGGGTTAAATCAACCACTAGCTCAACGCTATTCGCAACTGGGTCAAAAACGAACAGTTCTTGACCTTCTGTATAGAGCCCCGCACGGAAATACAGCTTACCGTCATATTCCTGAAATTCAGATGGGAAACTGGAACTACCGCCAGGCCGGATATCGCTGATTAAACGCAATTGGTCGGTAGCTGGGTCATACTCATACAACTCATAGCCAAGATGAAGCTCACCAGTAGCGGCCATATACAACTTGCCGTTGAAGCTGGTCATCTCATTGATATTCAAGCCGGGGAATTGGCTGAGCCCGGTATTGACGTCTGCCAGCAGCTCAAAGCTGGGGAGCGACTCTTGCGCCGCTGCCGTTGTCGGCATAGCCGCGCTAACCACCGCGCCAGCTGCGAAAACCAATGCCGTAGCCTGAGCTATAGCGCCTTTGAGTGAAAAACCACGACCAACCATGGGAAACTCCAGAACCTGATGAATTTGTTGTTATAGGAACCGCGCTATAGCAAACGATGTAGACTTAGGTGTTAAAAAATAGCCGAATTATCAGAATTTTGCAAAGTAAAACTTAGGAAAAGCTAAGGGGCAGGCACTTAAGGCTAAGGGGCGCACTTAATGCTAAGGGGCAGGCACTTAAGCGAAAAAAGCTTAAGTGCCTGCCCCTTAGCATTCGGGAAACAGAAGCAAACGTCGGCAAATAATGCTAAGTCAGCCAAAAAACAGAATCAAACTACTGGATTTATCAAATAAACGGAACTAAACTACTTTCATGAAGATTTCAGATACTCACATGGTATACAACCTGATGCAACTAGAACTGTACATCAATGGCCGCTGGAAGACAGCAGCGGATATCGCGTTTGGTGATAATGGCGCGGTGACTATCAGTTACCTGCCACACTATCTCATGGATAAGACCATTGCTTTCGATTCGCGTGCCGAACAAGCCGTTTCGGTCAATGCACCGGTATCACCGATTGAAACACGTTATAAGCGTTGGCCGGGCTTATTCGATGATCTACTCCCGGTTGGTAAAGCGCGAGACTGGTGGCTGCAAGAGCTTGGCATTCAACATTTGCCCTATGCCGAGCAGCAACCCCTATTACTGGCCAATGCAGTGATCGCGCCGGTCGGAAATGTCCGCGTGAAACAAGCCTATGAGCAGTCGCCTAAAACCAATGAGCAACATTATTTCAGCATCGCAGAGGTCGGTGCGCTGGAGTATGAGTTTCTAGAATTTGCCAGTAATCGGGGGGCAGCAATCGGAGGCGCGACTGGGGCTCACGGGGTCGCACCGAAGTTATTATTACAATTAGACGAGCAGAAACGCGTAAGTATTGATGCGGATTTTGCCGGCAAGCCCAACATTGCGACGCCGTACCTTGTGAAGTTCGCCCGGAACAATCGCAGTCAACGCGATAATCAAATCTTACAAGCGGAATATAGCTTTTATCGCGTACTTCATCAGCTACTTGGTGATAGCACCATCGCCACCATGGACCCGGATCGCATACTATTGCACTCCGACCCGAGCACCCAGCAAAATAGTTTGTGGCTACCGCGCTTCGATGTCTACGAAGAGCAAGGAACACTGCACCGTATGGGCATGGAGAGTATCTACTCAATTCTTGATGTCAGTGTCGGCGCCTCGTGCAATCACTTTGCAGTGATCGATAATTTGCTGCAACGAATACAGCCTATGTTGGCCGTAAACACAGCGGATTTTGTCAAAGACTACGTTGTGCGCGATTTCCTCAACATGGTATTCGGTAACTCTGATAATCACGGCCGCAATATCTCATTTTTAAAGCATAACGGTCGGCTATTTCTCGCGCCAATCTATGATTTTGCACCGATGAAGGCCGATCCGGAATTCATAAAACGCACTTTCACTTGGGGGGCGCCTTTTGAGCATGTCGGCACGGTGCATTACCCTTCCATTGCCGAGAAGCTTGCCAAATATGTGGAGCCGAATGACTTGCTGGGCACGCTTTCACAACTTGCAGAACAACTCGTTAATGTGCAGGCCTTGCTAGAAGCCAACGATTGCCCACAAGAAATGATCACATTTCCGAGCCTTGGATTCGCGTCTGTAGAGCAGAGAATGCGTGAATACGGAGTACTATGATGAGGACCATGACCAACCAACAACAGCAGCAGTTCCGCGCTACACTCGAAGCCGAGCTAGCGGCTGGCACTATTTCCCTCGGCCAGGCCATTCAAAAGATTCGTACCCAGCAGTACGATATGACGCAGATTGAATTTGCAGCGATGTGCAGAGTATCTGACCGCACTGTCCGTGACGTCGAAACGGGCCGCACCGATCCGCGCCTGTCGATTATTGAACGGATGCTGAATATGGGCGGATTAGGCCTCACCGCCAAGCATAAAGTGAACTACGTACGCTCGGCGAATCCGCTGGAGGCTTAAGTGCCTGCCCCTTAGCCTTAAGTGCCTGCCCCTTAGCTTTTCAATTGCGCCGAAAACTCGTCAATAGCCAATGAGCTGATCTGTCGTAACATACGCAGTTCGCCGGGTACGCCATGTGTTTGTAGCGGTGCGATGAGCGCATCGGCAGCGGGCCGTATCACTTGCAATAGGCGATCAATTTCACGGTTCGCAATTGCCGTTCGCAAGCCCAATAGAGTTGCCGCTTCCAGCAAATGCTGACGCCGTACTTCGGAAAAGCGCGTGGCGCCCGGTAATGGTTGTGACAGGAACGCATCCGCATGCTGGTGTGGCGCCTCATAGATAACAGTAGACAGCAAATCATAATGAGGGCTCAGATCGAGCCCATCGGCTCGCATCTCGAACGATAAATTTTTTAAGTGTGCATCACCGTTGCCAAGCAAAAAATTGAACACCAGCCAGCGATAGATACGCAAGGTGTTCTGAGCCTTTCGCCGCGTCTTGCTCAGCAGCAAAGCAAGATTATCAAGGCTACTCTCGCGATACTTGGCGTGCGCTGGCAGCCCTAAAACTTGGCATCCATCGAGCACATGCAGGCGCGTCTGGTGTGGATAGCGACCCTGCCGATCAAAGCGCTCGACCAAGTAAATCGCTTCTGGCACGTAATCCACTGCCACTGGGGGCACCCACAGACCGCACGCATCTGCCAAGCACATCACAAACCACTCGTTTCGGACGGTAAATGGATAAAGCTCTGGTTGGCTGTGTTCCGGCTTCAGAATGTGGCTCGATGGCGTGTCACCCACGGGTTCGAAATACTGTTGCCCGTCGGCAATCAACAGCATCTTATGTTGGGCGCCGGCCAACGACATGCGTTTGCGCTCGCCATCATTCAGTGGCAGCCGCGGCAGTTGGCGAATGCGACGACTCAGTTCAGCCTTACCGATCGGCACCGCCGACGCTGCTGGTAACACCTCACCAAGCGCCAATAGCGTCAAGGCACCCGCCGATTCCGCACCGACCGCTTGCAACAGCGCAAAGCTGTCGTCGAGCGCCAACCTATGGTGCTGCGCTAATAATTGCCGAGCTTGCTCCTCAGGCAATAAATTATCAAACCACCACTGCACCGGGCGCAGATTAGCGCTATCGATAAATGGCTCGTCTTGCAGCGGCAAACGGGGCGCAATGGCAAAAGCATCCTCAGCACTCAGCCAACTGGCCGAGTATTGAAACTGCCACCAGCCATCGTGCTCGCTCAACAGCCCTACCTGGCGCTGATTGAACCAAACCGCCAGTTGACGCGAGTTAGCGGGCATCGTGCTCACCAAGTTCTGGTGGTAAATCAATCCACACCTTGATGCCGAGTGCATCGAGTAACTGCAGCGCCTTCGCCAGTTGCACGGTCGGTTTGCCGTTTTCGAATTGACTCACAAAAGTCAAGCCACAGCCAGCCACCGAGCCGGCCGTGACCTGGTCGAGTTGCTGCGACTTACGAACCGCCCGAACTAACCGCCCCAACTGCTGGGTATCTTTCACTTCAATCACAGAACCCCCTTAGCATATTTATGCAATCGCATAAATATAGCCTCAATTGGGCTCATTTGCCAAGTAATTTATTCGATCGCATAAATACTGCATTCTAAGTGACTTCAATCGCCACTATTTTTGCGATCGCATAAAATGCTAAGGGGCAGGCACTTAAGCGCGTTTGATAGGCGCAAAAAAACCGCAATTAAGCGGCTTTTCTGTACTTCGGTTTGTTTGTCGGCTAAGCTTTTTACAGCGTCGTGAGACTGGAGGCCGTCCCAGAACTCTCACCAGATGGGCTAAATTATAGGCATCTGATGCCGACTAGTCAACCCCATGCGGGGACTTAAGAATGCTCGCGTAGTCAATGATTTCTGACTCAATAAACGCTCTTGCCGTGTGATGATTTTCACCTGAAACACCCA